>CAIYWZ010000069.1 GCA_903930075.1 uncultured Alphaproteobacteria bacterium
CCCCAATCCCTTCAAAATGACCTTTATTTAAAAAGTTCAAAACCCTTTCCTATTGGGGATTTTAGAGCAAAAACACGTCAAGGATAAAATGAAATATAATTCAACTTTGGGTTGTATTTTTATTTTGGTGAATAGTTACATTATTTGAAAGCTATAAAGTATATTGAAAAATATATCAGTACTTATCCTACAGCCCAATTGCCCCCTCAAATTTTGCGCGAGATTGCCACAATTTATTATACCCCCCGATTGGAAATCTATGATCAGCGGGATAAAGCCTATTATTGGGGACAGTCAGCTGCTTATTGGGAGAAATTTGTGGGGATAAGCAGTTCACAGGACGATTTAAGACATGCAGCTCTTGCCTTTCAACGGACAGCATTTTGGTCGCAAGAAGGAGATCTAGATGCTTTGAATAAAGCTCTTGGATTTTGTGATATGATCTATAAAAATTGGAGCAAAATTAAATATAAACCAAAACCAATGGAAGCACATGAGATCATTCATATCTATAACAGTGGGGCATTTTATGAAACAGACCTGCGTTTAAAAAAACGATATCAGGATCAATCTGATCAGTTATGCACACTTTCGGGGATTGGCGCGGTATATCAAATGGGGGATTCGCTGGTGGTATTTAGTGCCGCTGAAATGAAAGAAATGCGAAGCAAAGAGTCTTTGCGCATCACATTGCCCGAAGAAGATCCTCAAGAAACACCTGCCCTTGTTAAAAAAAAGAAGAAGAAAAAAAAGAAAAAACCCAGTCATGCTCAACAAATTGCAAAAATAGAAGATATTCAAGCAACTTTCGAAGGTGAAAAAGAAACTCCTGATGAAGAATCTGATGTTGATGAACCAGAGCCTGTGATGGCTCCGGTTAAAAAAGAGACTCAAGAAACAAATATTGTTACTCCAGAACCTCAAATTCACAAGCTTACAAAAACGGAAAAAAAGCTCTTGCGTCAAAAAGATGAGGAAAAGGCTCCAGAATTTCCTGTTCAAAAAGCCATCAGAGAACACTCTGTAGACGCTTTAACCGTGGCACAAATTCGCAAAGCCTATGATACAAAAGAGTTCCAAGAAGAAGCGATGGGTGTTTTAGACGCAAGTCTTTCCCTTGAATCTGGCGCCAATGAGCGCATTATTGTATCTTACATTTCAAGATTGAAGAAATATTTCTCGGTGCGTAAAAATGATGATTTTCCAAAGACAGTGATCCTGGGACACGATGTTCCTGATTTTTATTTCCACAGCGCCCATGGAAAACGTCAAGGGGATTGGGACGCGGGGATGATTCGACGGTTCAAATCTTTTGTGCGCGATATTAAAGTAACATTTGAAGCAATTATTCAATAAGGATTAGAAAAAATCATGAAAAATATCATTATTATCAGCGGAATATTTATAGCAGCTGCGGCTTTGGGGAGTGGGGGTGACATCAATATTTGGGGGACTCCGGCAGAAAAAGCAAAATACTGTCGGGAAAAAGTCTCCGTTTATAAAGAATACGTCTGTTCTAAAAAAGAGAAAGCTGCCCCCCTGGAGCTCAGGCAAATGGCCATCCTATTTTTTGAAGGGCGTGATGGGGATCAAGATCTTGAATTTACAGAACAGGCGCGTATCTATATTGATCGTTTTTTCGAAAGCGTCGAACACGCCACAATCCCCGATGATTGGAGGGTTGCTGCGCGCATTTATTCTAATGCTGGCAGATTAAGTCAAGACCCGAAATTATCATTGACCTATCAGAGGAAAGCTGTAGATTTTTGGGAGCAATATTTTGGGGAATCAGATCTTAAAAGTATTGAAAATATGGATTATGCCAATTGCGCTGTTGCTTACACCAATCTTGGATTTGATGCCAAAGATTTTGAAGAAAAAGAAAAGGCATACGAAAAATCTGCCATTTATTGGGATCAATATTTCATAAAATCAATGGACAGGTCTACGGCGCTCAGACTAAGGGGAGATGCCTATAATAACGCCGCATTTTGGGCAATGTCTCCAGAAAATAGATCGAAATTTTCTAAAAAAGCAGCTTCCTTTTGGACTTTATTTTTAAACACCACGCCTCATCCAACCCTGGAAGATATTGCAAATGTCATGAATGCATATCAAGAGGTTATACGTTATGAAAACACTGAAAAACAAAAATATTATCTTGGAAAAATGAAGAGGCTATCTGCAACATACAAAATTTCCCATGTATATCAACTGGGAAATGATATTTTCTTTTTTGTGGAAAGTGAAACAAGAGCCCTCAAGAAAAAAACGCCCTTGACCTTGACGCTTCCTCCAGAGGAAGAATCTCCACAAGAAGATCTCACAGAAGAACGACCAGTTGTGACAAAAGATGTTCCTGCACAAGATGAACCAAAAGTCGTCAAGATGTCTGTTGAAAAAGAAGCCAAAGCCCTAGAGGTTTCAAAGGAGGTCCCAAAACTTACAAAATCGCAAAAGAGGCTCTTGCGTATGCAAGATGAGATCCCGATACCAGAAGGGGTAGTTAAAAAAGCAACAAGAGAACACACGGTTGATCCGTTAACCGTGATGCAAATCCGCAAAGCCTATGAAAAAGAAAAGGCCAAAGAACAAGCAATGGATGTTTTAGAGGAAAGTCTTGCCCTTGAATCTGGCGCCAATGAACGCACGATTTTATCCCACATTTCAAGATTGAAAAAATACTTTTCAGTGCGCAAAAATGACGGTTCGGAAAAAACAGTGATCCTGGGGCACGATGTCCCTGATTTTTATTTCCACAGCGCCCATGGAAATCGTCAAGGAGATTGGGACGCAGGGATGATTCGAAGATTCAAATCTTTCGTGCGGGATATTAAAATAACATTTGAAACAATTATTAAATAAGGAAAAAATCATGAAAAAAATAGTATTGGCATTTACAGTATTCACATCTTTGAAAATTCTGGGGTCTGGATTTGAAAGTCCTTTGTATGACGAAGATATGAAACAGTTTGAGAGCCCTTTCTATGCGCAAGGTATGCAAAGCAAAGATTTAAATTTGATTAAAAAAGCGGCTTTTCATGGCGATGTTCGCGCACTTTTTCAATTAAGTGATTTGCGTACATGTTTGAGTTTTGATTCAAAGTTTAAATTTTTAGAATTCGAAAATGTATTTCGTGACCTCATTAAACTCTCAAAAGATTATTTTTCAACGCAAACTGTTCTTTTCCCGATGATGTTTGGTCAATTTCTTAGCATGGGGTTGCGATCTCTAGAAAAAGATTCAACAAAGTCATTTTTTTGGGTTAAAAAAGCGGCAACATTATGTGATCAAAACTTAGACAAGGTGGCTCAAGAAATGAGGGAGACTTCTGCTATTCCTGCTCGCATATACTTTAATTTGGGCGTTTCATATAATCAAGGTACTGGTGTTGCTGCGAACTATTTAGAAGCTGTAAGAGCTTTCGAAAAGGCCGCGGAATTGGGGCATTCTCAAGCAATACAAGACTTATTGATTATTTTAAATAAGCACTCACATGTTTTTCAAGAAGAATATCGTGTCGAAAAACTCAAAAAATGGTACAAAAATTCAGGGAATCCGGAAGATCCATTAAAACTTGCGATTTTGAAAAAGAGTCATCCAAAAAATCCAGTCGAATATGAAGAGGGCATAAAAGATTTAAAAAAATTTGCTAAAAAAGGAAATATGCCCGCTCAGTTTGAGCTTACGCAAATAGGCGATGACCATGAAAAGATGCATCTTATCGCAAAGAAAAGCCATGAACTTTGGCCTTTACAAAAAGCGCAATTGGGTATTTTCATCATGAACAAAAAGTTTGGATTTGATGAGGCTCATGGCAAGCAGGCGTATGATCTTTTTCAAGAAGCACAATTAAATGGGATACCTTGCGATAATTGTTTAGGGTATTGTTGTGAACAGGGAATTGGCACTGCGCAAAATTATGAAATGGCAGCTGCGCATTATCAAAAAAACATCGATGACCCTAAAGATCGTATGGAAAACAAGGGTCTGTCTTATACCAATCTTGGGTTTTTACATATGCATCAACATATTCAGGATTGGAATTACGCGAAAGCCCATGATTTGTTTGAAGTGTCTATGAGTCACGGTGACACAACAGCCATGTATAACAAGGCCTATATGCTCAATCATGCCTTGGGATGCCCAAGAGATATCCATGAATCCATCAGGCTTTACAAAATCGCAGCAGATGCCGCAGATATGGATGCGCAAAATAATTTAGGTTTGCTTTATATGGAAATTGGAGAATTGGAGATGGCGGATTCGGCCTTTCAAGCAGCCGAAACACAAGGACATGAACATGCCTCTTATAACAGGCTTTTGGTGAAATTTTTGGATAATACAATACCAAATTTTGAAGAACTCTTGAAAGGAAATGACTCTTTCGAAGCAAAATTTTTTCTGGGTGTTCTTTATTTATTAAAGAAAAACTCTTCAGATCTTATGCACGAAAACGCAAAATCCATCCTGGGTGACATTGTGGAAACGACGCCAGATTCAGATATGGCACAAACTGCCCAAGACTTGCTCGATTACAGCCAAAGTACATCGTTCCAGGACGAATCACAAGATGATTTTACTCAAGAAGAGATGATCATTGACCCCAGGGAAGAGCATGAGAAGCATAGACAAGCCAAACTTGCGCGCAAAAAAGAATCAGAAGAACAGAGCCAATCAAATATGCATGATGGCCCCTCCCGCATCAAAACCTTACGGGAATTTGTCAATGGGGGCACAAACTTAAAAAAACGTAAATTGCCACAACTTCTGGATCTTCTGGGGGCAAAGTCCACCAAAAAAGGATATCTGGTGGAATCCAAAGCAGGTATCGTGGGTGGTCACAGAGTCCATAAATCCAAAGTCGACCCCCAGGCGGTTAAGGGATTGATCGCGGTTGCCAAAGAAAAAATGAACGAAAGATGATTATTTCAAAAAAGGGTCTTGAATTTTTAAGATCCTTGCCCTATTTAGTATAAGAGAAGGAGAAAAGGCATGAGGAAAATTATATTTATGGCTGCATTATGGGCATCGATGGAAGCTTTTGGGTCTGGATTAGAAGAACTGATCATTCAAACAAAGCAAGGCGATATCGGGGCAGCTTTGAGTTTGCAGACCCATTTTAAAGAAGTGGAGCCTGACTTACAAAAGGCGATTTTTTTAGCAAAACTCACGCAGCATGAAAATTCACCTCAAGTGGATCAAAAAATTTATACGTTTCTACAACAACTTACTGATCCAAATTTTCAGCACACATGGGCAAATACAATCGCGCAAATGACGGATACAAATATTTTACGCTTAACTTCGGCAGGATTTCGCACAGATCAGCTGTATACTTCTTTGTATTTTCCGTTTTTATTAAAAAATGCCCAGCAAGGTGATTGTTATTCTCAAATAATGGTATCGAGGGGATTTTCTCAAGGAATAGGTATGTGTTCTCAAGACCTTTTTCAGGCTTTGCTTTGGATGGAAAAGGCTTTGGGTAATGAACAAGAGAATTCAAAGTATTTGACAACAATTTATTTTGAGATTGGGCTGATGTATTTTGCTGGAAGAGGAATAGACTCAGATAATATCAAAGGATTAGATTTTGTGGAGAAAGCCGCTGGTTTAGGTAATACGCTGGCAGATCAAATGCTTAAAGATATATTTATATCATGTCCTGTATTGATTCGACTCGAATCCTTAGAGAAGGATAAAGAATTGATTGTACGGTTTAAAAAATATTATAAAAAGAAAAATGATAGAAATACTTCTGCGCTTTTTAGCGCACATTTCCCTCAAACAAAACAAGAATACAAAGATGGGCTTGCTATTTTGAAAGATTTTTCCCATAATGATCCAGTTTTAAAATTTGATTTGGCACAAATTATTCACAAAGAAATGGACAACGGAAATAAATTTGATGATCGTTCTTTGAAGAAAAAATCCATGGAATATAGTCGGTTGATCGAAGAATCAAAAAAAAATTATCAAGATCTTACACCAAAGCAAAAGCGAGCTTTAGCCATTTATATTTTTTCGGAAAAATTTGGATTAAAAAAAGATGATGCACTCTTTTTTGAGCTCTTAAATCAAGCCCATAACAGTGGGGAACTCTGTGATGATCTCCTGGCAATGTGTTATCAAGAGGGGAGGGGAGTCAATAAAAATTTAAAAAAATCGGCATATTATTATGAAAAATATCTTGCATATGTGACTGATTTAAACAATAAAATAATTATATTGAACGAGCTTGGCTGGATATATCTGGAGCTAAAAGATGAGAGTAAATATGATGAGGCAATTAAATTTTTTGAGCAAGCCATTAAATACGCAAATTTGGCTTCAATCAGAGGCAGGGCGAGAATGTGGAAATATGGACTGGGAAGTCCTGGAAAAAATTTGGACGAAGCCTTTAAGCTCTATACCAAAGCTTGCGAAAAAGAGGATTTGATCGCACGTCATGAGAGAGCCCAATTGGTTTTAGAAGGATATTCCTCAAATATTCCTTTCAATATAGAAGAAGAGTTTGGAAAAAATGCATCTTTGGGATATGCAAAGTCTCAATTTTCTTTGGGTACTTTTTATCTTTTTGGAGATTTTGATATCAGGATAGATAGTGAAAAGGCAAAATATTTTTTCTCTATTTTCTTAGAGAATAGAGATTCAGATCCAGAACTTATCAAACGTGTGAAACAAATGTTGCCTCTTATCGATGAGATTATTCAAATAAAAATGGACAAGGCGAATCAGAACTTTTTGGAATCTTCATCTGAGTATGAATCAGAAGACGAAGAAGAAGGAACATCAAATAAAATTTCTGATTCTGAGGAAGAAGAAAACCAAGACATTATAGAAAAGAAAGCTTCTGCAAGAGAGAAAAAAGAAACAAGAAACATTCAAAAAGCACTTAAGAATCAACAGAAATATCCAGTGGTATATATAGAAAAGATAGGTTCCATGGAAGCGGCCAGTGATCCAAGAAAAGAATTCAACATCCGTGACCTTAGATATTTAAAAGAATTCATGCTGGGGGGCAAAACCTTGAAGAAACAACATTTAGATCGAGTCTTGAAGATCCTTGGCGCAGATTCCACAAAAAGTGGGTATGTGATTGATGGGATGGTCGGAGGACACCGCCCGCATGGGGCTGATATCGTGGATAAGGGCGCAGTTAAAGAATTGCAACATTACGTGACAACCATTCTACCAGGAGAAAAGGCATGAGGCATCTATTTTTAGTCATCGCATTATTTGGAACAGTCCCTGGTTTGGGATCGTCGCTCGACTCTATACAAGAACACAAGGTTTGTATTCCAGGAACCTGGTCACATTTAACTTATGGACGAAGGCTGTATGAAGCGGGGGAAAATGCGGCGGCGGCGCGGGTGTTTTCCTCTTTGTACCAAGATCATCACAATATTTTTGTAATTCCATTTTTGCAAGAGTTAAGAGATCATTTAACTCCAGAACTTTGGGATGAGATTCATTTTATTCGCCCCACAACAATGTCCATGGAATTTAAAAGAAATAATCTTCCTTTATCCATGAATAAACCAGATTCTCCAAATGAACAAAGAATGTTGGGGCTTTTATTTGACAAAGAAAGAACGGATAAGGTTCAAGAGTTTATTCTCAAGAACATTCATCAGATTACGTATGTAAATATGCAGGATCATTGGCGGAATTTAGATGCCCATATGGGTGGAGGAGATTCTGTTTTTGATATTCTTGGAAAGAGCACAGCGGATAAGATCTGGCAAGAACATCTGCCTTTCCTGATGCAGGGGGCTAAAAAGGGAGATATTATGTTTCAGCATAATCTTTCCATAGGATTTTCTTTTGGTAAAGGATTGGTCGCTCAAGATTTACAAAATGCTTTCTTTTGGAACAAGAAAGCGGCTGATCAATTGGATGAAAATATTGAAAAAGCATGGGGAAGATTAAAGGAGTTTCGCTCTGGGGGGGTGACACCTGGAACAATTTATTTTAATTTAGCGATGCTATATCTTAAAAACCAAGACATAGACAAAGCAATTGATTATTTTGAAAAAGCCATTGAACACCAAATTGATCACGCACAAACAGAATTGCTGCGTCTTTTATCGGATTCTTCAAAACAAGAACATGTTCAAAAATACAAAAAATGGTTAAAGAAATTGGGTGGGAATGAAAATTTGTGTAAACTTGCAATTTTACGCACAAGATCTGGGGAAGAATTCGCTCAGGGTCTTGCTTCTTTAAAAGATTTTGCGGGCAAAGGTTTTCTCAATGCCCAATTTGAACTTGAAATTTTGATTAACAAAAAACATCAATCTAAATCAACTAAAAACAAAAAAGCGATCAAAGGATTACTTCAAAAAGCATGTGATCATATTCATGAACTTGATCTTCAACAAAAAGTAAGACTTGTTGAATTATTATTAAATCATGAAATTGCAAAATTGAATCTTGATGTGCCTTTTGGTAACTTTTGTGAAATTCTCCTTCAGGGTCAAAGTAAGGGAATAAATTGCCAGTTTGCCCTTGGGGGAATTTTTGAAGCTAACCAGAGATTTGAAGAAGCTGCCGCGTATTACCAAACCTACTTGGATACGGGGGAGGAAGACTATCGAGCCGATGCCCTGAACAATTTAGGTTATTTATATATGTACGGGAAAGGCGTGGAGGTCAATTACCCCTGTGCAATTTCATTATTTGATGAAGCAATTCAAAAGGGACATCTCCTTTCCATGTATAATCGTGGGTTAATGTATCACACAGGTTTAGGCGGTAAAAATTTGCTCGAGGCAGTCAGGCTTTATCAAACGCCAGCGGAGCAAGGAGATACGGATGCTTTGTATCATCTTGGGCTTGCATATATAGAATTGAGTGATTATGATAAGGCTCATGTTTGGTCTAAAAAAGCTGCAGATCAAGGCAATTTAAGTGCGCGGCATAATTTGATCTATCTCTTCGTAAGTGGACATCCATCTCCCGATCAAACAAATGAGAATATCAAAGAAGCCCTTTTTCAAAATGTCAGCGATGGATCATCTGAGTCTCAAATTATTTTAGCAGGAGTATTTCTTGGGGCATCGAGGCAATTGGGTATTGAGAAAGATGTTCAAAAGGCAAAAGAAATTCTCTTAACCCTTACCCAAAATCAAGATATCAGAACTCAAATTCTTGCACGCGTTTTGCTCAATCGTTTGGAAGATGGGGAAGATTCAAGTGCAGATGAAGGAACGGATGAACCCGTCGATCAAAAAGAAGTAACGCTTGTTCAAATGAAACCGGTTAAAGTGAAGAAAGAATCAAGACGCGAGAGGAAAGAATCAAGAGATATCCAAAAAGCGCTTAAAAGGAAACAGTTTTTTGATGAATTAAAAGAGAACCGGCCCGCGGAAAAGTCAAGAAACTTTGAGAATCAGGCACATCATTTTACAGATCATGAGCTTAAAATTTTAGAAGAATTTGCCCAAAATCAGGGGCCAATGAAAGAGCGTGAATTTGAGCCAATTCTAAAAATTTTAGGGGCAAAACCCACAAAAAGTGGCTATGTGATTGATGGTATGGTTGGCGGACACCGGACACACGGCAGCGATACCGTGAATAAATGCGCGGTTAAAGAATTAAAGAGTTACGTGGAAAATATAATGGAAGGAAAAAAGAAATGAAAAACATACTATTTGTGATCGCATTATTTGGAACAATCCCTGGTTTGGGTTCTGAGTTAGAAGAACTGAAAGGGCAGGCTTTGGGAGGGGATATTAGGGCAGCTACGCAGTTGACGCCCCATTATCGAGAGCTCAGTGTTAATTTACAAAGTGCGGTGATACTGGCCAAGTACGCGGAAAAAGAGAAATCAGAGCCAAGATGCAAAGCCATGAGTTCTGTTGTGAAGAAAATGACGGATGAGACCCAGAATGCTTGGCTTTTGGCGCTCAATGATGGTGATCTTGAAAGTGAGCTGGGTATTGCGTATTTAGATGAAGAAAATTACGACAGGGCAGCAGCGCTTTTTGAAAGTGCCATGGAAAAAGGAAACATGACGGCTGCCTTTAACAGAGCTTTGATGTGGGAGAGGGGACTGGGGAGTTCTGGAGAAAATTTGGATGAAGCCTTTAAACTTTATACCAACTGCGCGGAAAATGGAGATTTAAAAGCCCGTCATCAAATCATTTTAATGGCTTTTTGTGGGTACAGGCTAGAAAAACCCATCAATTTAAAAAAATCCTTAATGACAAATGCCCAGAAAGGATGCGTGGAATCACAGCTTTTTTTGAATACGTTATATCTTTTTGGAAATGCGGAACTGGATATTGTGGCCAATCCTGAACAATCTATGCAAGGGTTTTTGGCCGTTCCTAATTCTGGTTATGCACATCAGCTGGTTAGCTACATTGAAGTATTAAAAATCAAAAAAGAGAATCTGCTTAGCATTGCGCAAGCGAAGAAACAAGAAAAATATGCTCTTTTAGCAAAATATCAAGATTTAAAAAATATCAGAGACGATAGCCAAAAGCAAATCGAAAACTTGACTGTTGAGACACGTAAAACCACGACTCAAATAGAAGAATCCCGCTCTAGACTAGAGGCTATAGAAAAGGAAAAAGAACGTATAGGAAATAGGCTTGAGCAGTTGAAACTTGCAAAAGACAAACTCAAACAAGAACTTGAAGAAATTCAATCAAACACGCCCATTGATGCGCAATCAGAGCCAGAACCTATATTGAAAGAGGAAAAGCCCCTTCAGCCCAAGACGGATACAAAAATAACTGCGATTACAAAATTAACCTCAGTTCCGCCAGCTCCTCCCCGCGCATTTACCAAAGATACACCCGGAAATTTTACCGACAGAGAAATCGAATGTTTAAGAGACTTTGCCATGGGAGGTAAAAGTTTAAAAAAACGTAAACTGGACCAGATCCTAAAAATTCTTGGGGCAAATTTCACCAAAAGTGGATATGTGGTGAACAAAAAGCTTGGAGGACACCGTTCGCACAACAGTGATACCGTGGATAAAGGCGCTGTCAATGTGTTACAGGGGTATGTAAACCAAATATTACAAGGACCAAAAGTCTAATCCAAAAACAACTGATCAAGGTCACAAAAATTCAAAGCCCGCCCGCCTTCCACGTCCATGGTGGGCCCCGTGTAGACCACAAACTTATCCCCCTCGCGCAGGTCTTTATGCTTTTGCATATTTGCAAACCAGCGAGGGTCGAAGTTGGAAGATGATTTGATTTCGATGGCACTCAAGCCCCTTGCACGTTTGACGATCATATCGACTTCATAACCACGAGATCCCGTGATATTCCAAAAATATGCAGGATCGTGATACCTTCCTTTAGCATAATTTTTCTTCCATAATTGACTAAATATTAAGTTTTCGAAGAGTTTTCCCCTAGCGTCACTGTTTCTTTCAATATCCTCCGGGCTATAAATATCACCCATGAGGTATGCGGCAAGCCCTGTATCATAAAAATAAAGCTTATCTTTATTGGAAAACCTTGCGATTGTGCTTTTATAATAAGGCCCTGCGAAGAAAATGATATAGCTGGAATACAGAATTGTCAGCCATTTGCTCATTGTTTCTTTGGAAATTTCCAAAACAGTTCCTACTTTTTGATAGTCAAAGAACTGCCCCGTCAAATGCGCGCAAATTTCCATGAATTTACGAAAAGTTCGCAAATCCTCAATCCCATGAATTGTTCGAACTTCCCTATTTAAATAATTTTCAATATAATCGGTAAAAAACAGATCGGGTTCGGTTCTATTCGTGTGAATGGCAGGATAACCGCCCTTATACATCAGCAAAAAGGGGTCTGTCAGGCCTGTTTCTCCAATGGTAAAGGGTAGAAGTTTGATGTTCGCAACACGGCCCACCATGCCTTCTTTGATACGGTCATCCAGGAGATAATTGTGAGATCCTGTGATGATAAACCGGGCCTGGGCTGTGTTTTCACCCCGCTGGTGTGCATCCCAGATGAGCTCATCTGCCACGACTTTAAGAACCTGCGTGATTTCTGGCACAAACTGAAATTCATCAAAAATGGCTCCTTTTATGTTGGCTCTGACAAACCCCGTGATATCCTTTTCCACAAGGGCTCTGGTGGGCAGATCTTCAAAATCGTAGTGTTTTAAATGGGGGAAATAGTTTCGAATCAGCTCCGTTTTCCCCGACTGTCTGGGGCCCACGATGGAGAGAATCGGGTAATTTGGAATTTGACGGGCAATCAAATTTTCCGTTTCCCGGTGGACATAAACCCTGCGCTGCGTAGACATAAAACGTTAAACTCCTTGATGTTGAGATAAGCTGTTTATAACAGATAGATCTTTTATTTACAAGAATTTGTTAATCTAAAAACAACTGATCAAGGTCACAAAAATTCAAAGCCCGC
>CAIYWZ010000070.1 GCA_903930075.1 uncultured Alphaproteobacteria bacterium
CACCTCCCACTACTTTATATGATGCTTTTGACAGTGACTGTTGTGTCGGAACACTTGCCGGTAATGCTGGAATAGAAAAACCATTTTTTGTTACAATTCCAGCGATTAATGTATCCTTAGTTCTTATTTCTTTTATTTTTGATATAAAATATAAGTTTAAGTAGGAAATAATGAAAAAAACTTGCGGTAGTTTTGCCAATTTATTTTGGTGAATCAATGTTGCATATTTTTTGAGTTATTATATTATTTTTACTTTTGATTTATAATAGAAATAGGATTGAAATAAAAAATGTAAAATTTTTGAGTAAAATATTGAATATCGTTAGTTATATATTATTGATTTAAGGTATACCAAAATGGCTTATTTAAATTAATTTTAAAGAACAAGATGAATATAAAATTTGGGAATAAATAAATAATTTTATTATTTATACCATTTGGACCTGATATCAAACAAGATTACCCGCTGAATTTAAGCATATAACTAAGCGGAGGAAAAGAAACTAACAAGGATTCCCCTAGTAACGGCGAGTGAAGCGGGATAAGCTCAAGCTTAAAATCTCTATGCAAGTTTTGCATGGCGAATTGTAGTCTATAGAGGCTGTTGTCAGCACGGCTATTTGGGACAAGTCCCTTGGAAGAGGGCAGCATAGAGGGTGAAACTCCCGTCTTTGCTCAGATAAGCCAGTGCGTACGATACGCTTTCTTTGAGTCGAGTTGCTTGGGAATGCAGCTCAAAGTAGGTGGTAAATTCCATCTAAAGCTAAATATAGGTGCGAGACCGATAGCGAACAAGTACCGTGAGGGAAAGATGAAAAGAACTCTGAAAAGAGAGTTAAAAAGTACCTGAAACTGTTGAAAGGGAATCGAATCGTTTCCAGTGTCTTTATCCTTTGCATATTTCATTGGCGGATGTGTGCATGTAAGATTTAAATTAGTAGTTTATTCTACAGTTTGTTTTTTATGTTGTATATATTTGCTGGTGCCCTGTGCTTTGGTGTGACGTCAGAGTCAGTTTGTATATTGCGGGAGATGGCTATCAAGGAGGTATTTCAGGCATGTATTTGTTTGGATGTTATATCTTGGTATGCTAGTTGCCGTGGTTGAGACTGAGGTGCCTATAACATGCCTTGAAGGTCTATTAGAGTCTCATGTAGGCCGCTGCTTGGATAGCTTGCTATGTTTGCAGTGTGTCTGTGTGATTGGTTTTGGTAGTAACTTTTTGCTGTTCGGGACTTTGGCGAAATGGAGCGATCCGTCCCGTCTTGAAACACGGACCAAGGAGTCTAACATGTGTGCAAGTATTAGGGTGTGGAAACCCAAATGCGTAATGAAAGTGAAAGGTAACTTTTAGTTTCCTGTGGTAGGAAAGCCTTCAGTAATGAGGGCTGGCACTATCGACCGATCATGAACCCTCGTGGTGAAAGATTTGAGTATGAGCACATATGTTGGTACCCGAAAGATGGTGAACTATGCCTGAATAGGGTGAAGCCAGGGGAAACTCTGGTGGAAGCTCGTAGCGATTCTGACGTGCAAATCGATCGTCAAATTTGGGTATAGGGGCGAAAGACTAATCGAACCATCTAGTAGCTGGTTCCCTCCGAAATTTCCCTCAGGATAGCAGCAACTTTTTACGATAGTTTTATGAGGTAAAGCGAATGATTAGAGGTTTCGGGGAAGAAACTTCCTCGACCTATTCTCAAACTTTAAATGGGTAAGACCTGTGGGTTTCTTAATTGAACCTGTGGACGTGAATATCCAAGTTGCTAGTGGGCCATACGGGGTAAGCTCGTCTGGCGATGCGGGATGAACCGAACGCAAAGTTAAAGTGCCAAAATGCTCGCTCACCTAGATACCATAAAAGGTGTTGGTTCATTTAGACAGCAGGACGGTGGCCATGGAAGTTGGAATCCGCTAAGGAGTGTGTAACAACTCACCTGCCGAATGAACTAGCCCTGAAAATGGATGGCGCTGAAGCGAGCTACTTATACTTTGCCGTTAAGGCGATAGCATGTAAATGTATGCCTTAATGAGTAGGAGGGCGTGAAGGTTGTATAGAAGCTTTTGGCGTAAGCCTGAGTGAAACAGCCTTTAGTGCAGATCTTGGTGGTAGTAGCAAATATTCAAATGCGAACTTTGAAGACTGAAGTGGAGAAAGGTTCCATGTGAACAGTAATTGGACATGGGTGAGTCGATCCTAAGAGATAGGAAAATTCCGTTTGAAAGTGGATTGTTTTGGCAATTGTTTTTCGGAACTTTTGTTTGACGCAGTCCCGCTTATCGAAAGGGAATCAGGTTAATATTCCTGAACCGAGACGTGGATAATGTATGGCAACATAACCGAACCAGGAGACGCTAGCGTGTGCCCAGGGAAGAGTTCTCTTTTCTTTTTAACATGATATACCTGCCCTGGAATCGATTTAATCGGCGATAGGGAGGAAGACATGGCAAAGCACTTTAATTTTTGAAGTGTCCTGCGTGCACACGACAGCCCTTGAAAATCCTGGTGAGAGATTTATTCGCACCCTCGTTCGTACTCATAACCGCATCAGGTCTCCAAGGTTAGCAGCCTCTAGTTGATAGAAGTATGTAGTTGTTGTGGTTGAGGTAATGAGGGCTGAGGAGTGGTTGGAATGCTGGGAGATATATGAATATGGGTTTTGGAGGTAAGTGGAGTGATACGAGTCGTCAAAGGAGGTTGGGCAAGGATTTGGGAGGAGGTCGAAAATAGATCCGTTGGGAATTAGTTGAGGTTAAGGAATTGACGATGGA
>CAIYWZ010000071.1 GCA_903930075.1 uncultured Alphaproteobacteria bacterium
CCCCAATCCCTTCAAAATGACCTTTATTTAAAAAGTTCAAAACCCTTTCCTATTGGGGATTTTAGAGCAAAAACACGTCAAGGATAAAATGAAATATAATTCAACTTTGGGTTGTATTTTTATTTTGGTGAATAGTTACATATCTTTTTTGAATAATCCCATCCATCATTTGTTTCTCCTGGCTTAAATGAAAGGACGTAAAGGATAAATCAAGTAATATACCTTCCTCTAAAGTTTGAGGAACGATCGTTAAAATGATTTCATCAATAAGATCCTCCTGATCAAAACTTTTTGCAAGCTCAGCGCCGCCAAGGAGCCAAATATCTTTGTCTGATGCGCGGTTTTTTAAGTTCTGAATAAACTGTACCGGGTTGCTATTTGTAATCGTGATGTATGAATGGGGACTTTTGAGTGGCTTCGAACTAAAAACATATGTTTGCTTATCGGCCCAAGCCCAATCACCAAAGCCAATGATTTGTTGAAAACTGTTGCTTCCCATCAAGATGGTGTCGATACGCTGCATCAGTTTTTTATAACCAAAAACTTCTAAATCTTGGTCATTTTTTGGCTGAGGCAACCAGTCAACGCCACCATTTTTGTCTGCGATGAACCCGTCTTTAGAGGTTGCTATATAAAGTATAATTTTATTCATGATTTTAAGCTATTCATATGATCTATAATAGCTTCAGCAGCATCCTCAGGACTTAAATTGGTAACCTCAAGCTCTAGAAGATGAGGATGAGAAATGGATAGCAGAGGTGTTTGATCATAAGCATCCTGTGGATCGATCGATTTCCACCTTTTTTTTCTTTCTGGCTGCACCAAACGTTTCAAATGTTCTTTTTCATGAATTAAAAGCCTGACAGGTATAAAAATAGAGCCTCTTAAATCGGCTATTTGCTTTACCTGTTCATAGAGTTTTCTATCTCCCTCATATTCATAGAGATTGTTGGTCAGGACATAGCTGTTTTGACTGGTATGCGTCAAGAATTCAAATACACTCTCTCTTATACGCCTGATCGTGTTCCACGCAAACTCAGGAATCTTAGCGTATCCGTCGTATTGCAAGAGTTCAAAGATGGGATTATTGATCAGCTGATTATCACAAATGATAAAATCATTACTTTTAGCTAATTCCTTAGCTATCGTATATTTGCCCACACCTGGTTTTCCTGTTAAGTATATAATCGTAGTATCGTTTTTCATAACTTATCTTCCTCAATAATAGTACCTTGATGATACATAATTTTCCACTCTCCAGTTATCTTACGCCAAATCGTCGATCTTTGTGTACGTCTTATTTTATTCTGAACAAGAATGTATGTCAGTAGATAATGATCCGGCGCTATTTGAGTGAACTTAAAATCTGATGTCTCCCAAATATCTTGATAATTTTTATCGTTGTAACGCGTGAGCAAGGTTTCTATGACATCTTGCTTGGTATAAACATTACCCGATGCCCCCACTTCCCAAAATTCTTCGCACATTTGTGCTTCGATATCTTGTCTGGTTTTACCAAACTTTTCAGGATGATGAAAGATAGGTTCTCTGGATTTGAGTTCTGCTAATATTAAAGCATAAGATAATCCTTGCGTCATCTAAGCTTCCTTCTCCGCTTGAATTCTCGTCCATAATCCATGGACATCACTTGATCTAATCAAATCCAAATGGGCTTTGATCTTCTCTATATCCCAATCCCACCATTTGATTTCCAAAAGCTTTTGAATATCTTCATCACCAAAGCGTTTTTTAATCAATTTCGCAGGATTCCCAGCCCAAATCTCATAGGGCCCCACATTTTTGGTCACAACCGACCTTGCCCCGATCACGGCGCCATCGGAGATATGAATACCCGGCATGATCAAACTTTCCGCGCCAATCCAGACATCATTTCCAATTGCCGTATTCCCTTTGCGCTTGTAGGCTTTAGGCGGCGTATTGGTGTATCCATCAAAATCATCCTCGAAGGCGTCTAAAGGATAACTTGCGATCCAATTGTAATTATGCCCCTGCGTTCCCCCCATCATAAATTGCACCCCTGTGGCAATGGAGCAGAATTTTCCAATCATCAGCTGGTCTGTTTCATGGGCATCATCACCTTCATCCAGATACATTACACAATCATCAAAGGATTTTCCATGGTAATATCCCGAATAATAGGAATACTCTCCCGCGATAATATGACGCGATTTGACGTGGTCTTTGATAATGAGGCAGTCTCGATAGCTTTTAAATGGATTCATGATAACAATTTCCTTATTCGTTATGATTCATAATATTAATATATTGCCTTTTTGTCAATATATTATTCCCTATATTGACACAAAAATGTTTGTAAATATCACCCGCAATATCCGTTAAAAATTCATAGCTTGTATCTACAAGAATATCACCTCATTTTAAGATTTTACTTGTTATTTTTAAAGGCAAGAAACTCAGTATATTGAAAAGAATGCGATAAAACAAAGGAAAGATAATGGTTTGTTTTCCTTTGAATACCTTGTTTAAAAGATACTTTGCTGCTTTTTCTGGAACCCAAACACCAGGCACGGGCTTATCAGATTTGAGCATGGATGTTTTCATGGGGCCGGGCATAACGGTGATAAACTTTATAGGCGTGTTCATATGTTTTAACTTTAAAGACTCAAAACACGTCTTTAAAGCAGATTTACTTGCGCAATACGCGGCTGCGCCAGGTGTTCCCTGTAGCGCGAGAATGGATGAAATAGCGACAAATGAGGCCCCAGTATCTTTTACGTCTTCCAACCATTCATCAATCCAATGAATCGCTCCAAAATAATTAACGTTAAAAACTTTTTCATGCATTTTTGCATCAAAAATATCTCCTTCCAAATCTCCCGCACCTGCGTTTAAGAAGAATAAGGTTGGGATCATATTTTTTTCTTTGAGCAAAGCCGATGCTTTCACAATATCTTCTTGTTTTCCAACGTCACACGTGATGGGATAAAATTTTTCTCCAAGGTCTAACTGTAAAGCAGCAAGCTTTTCCGAACTACGCGCAATCCCCACAACCAGCCAATTTTTTTGGATGAGCTGTCTTGCCAAATTTTCTCCAAGACCTGATGAGGCCCCTGTTATTAAAGCGATTTTTGCTATGTCGATCATTATTGAATTCCTCATATCTTAGATTTTTTTAAGCACTTACCGGAGAACAAAGGTCAACATTTTCGCTCATCAAGGCAATTTCGATGCCTAAGGGTTTATCTTCATTTGCCCTAATGTAGCCGTTTGGAATATTATCTTTGCCTAATTCATGAGTCGCAAAGGCTAAAGTGGTCGAACCGGTTTCGAGCTCTCCATAGCCACTTTCGTGAATAAATCGTCTTTTTATACCAAAAGCATTCTCAAAAAATTCAATGCTTTTTGTCACATCATCTGTGTATATAATGGTGTATCCAAATTTCATTTTTACCTCGCAAAGTTGTTAAGTTTATTTGAATTTCACCTTTATATATAACGCAAGAAACAATTTTTGAATACACCAAAATAACCACTGTAAACACAAAAAAATAGGAGGAAACTCCCCCTATTTTTTAGCTCATCTTCTTTAAGTTGTTAATTTTTATCCCTATGACGTTTCGCCCAAACGTCCATAGATTTTTCTGAAAATTCTCCAAGCTTTGGATATATTTCATTGTAGAGGTCATGAAAAAATTGAAGACCAAATTTTGAATGTTCTATAAATCTTTCTTTGGTCATAGGCGTTTGAGCATTTGCGAAATGATAACCTTCATCTACGAGAGCTTGAGCTTCATCAGAGCTTGGATCTGTATTTTTATCGGCCATTTCCAAAGTTTTTTGGTGGAGAAGTTGACTTTTTTCTGCGATTTCTAGCAGTATTTCGGGAGTCAAAGATTGGGCTCTTTTGAGCTGCTGATCGACTTCTTCCATCGTGATTTGTCCAGATTTAACCATATATTTCATATATAGATGCTGTTCCCCCTCTTCAAACCCTCCCTCTTCAGTCATTTCACTCACAAAATCACGCATCGCATTTTTTGGTAGCTTTTCCTCAAAATTACGGGCCAAATCTATCAGCTTTTCAAAGTCTAGCGCTTTGAGTGTTCCGTTTTCGATCATTTCTTCTTCATAGGACTTGAGCCTATCCTCAAATCCTGCATAGAGTTCTTTATGTTTCATTTTTACTATTCCTTCTAAATTGTTTATGGTTTGATCAATCGTTTGAACCAATCGTTGTTTGTGATTGATTGTTTGCAAAAGGACTGTTTTGTGTTTTTTAAGGGATTGGAGGTTATCAAAATCCTGGGATTTGAGCAAAACGCCGATCTCATTCAAAGGAATATCCAATTCCCTGTAAAAAAGGATTTGTTGTAGGGTTAAAAGTTCAGATTCACCATAATATCGATATCCATTCTGACCCCTGGAAAATGGCTTTAAAAGACCAATTTCGTCGTAAAAATGGAGCATGCTTACACTTACTCCCGATAATTTTGCTAAACCTTTAACCGTATACGACATTTCAATTTCCTTTTTGCTTACATATTTTGGGTTAAACTATCAGGGAACCTGAGGGTCAAGATCTTTTTTAAAAAAAATTATGACTCAAGAAATATTTTTTGAATACACCAAAATAACGGTAAAAGAATCACACATGACCAGGCCATATAACCAAAGAAATGAGGCATTTTAGCACCTTTGTGGTGGGCGATGCTGCGGACCATGAGGTTGGGGGCGTTGCCGATGTAGGTCAGAGCCCCCATGAAGACAGCGCCTAGGGAAATGGCCATGAGTGTTGTCATGTTGGTGGTCATGAGATCCTGGGGATTACCGCCTGCGATGTGGAAAAAGACAAGATAGGTTGGTGCGTTATCCAGGATTCCAGAGAGAAGGCCAGTTGTCCAGAAAAAGGCTGTGGGAGAGTTTAGGATTTTTAAGAATGTTGCGCTTTCAAGTTTTAAAATATCAATAATAGGGGCGATGGTGATAAATATGCCGATAAAAAGTTTAAAGATTTCAAAAAATGGAGCCATGTGAAATCCCCATTTATGCCTTTTTGTAAGGGGGGTGATATAGAAAGAAACGCCCCCTAAAAAGAGCAAACTCAGGCTTCGTAAAAGCACAGGGATGGGAAGGAATGATAATACGACCGCCAAGCTTAAGAGAATGAGATTTTTTTTGCCATCAAAGGAGAATTTTTCTACAGAAGGGGCAATTTTGGGTTCTTTTGTAAAAAAATAAGCATCTAAGCAGCAAAAAATAGACAATACGCCAAAAAGGAGCGTGAGTGTTGGGAGACTCAGGTATAGAGTCGGCCAGAAAAAATCGATTCCTTTTAAATAGCCCACAAACAAAGGAGGATCCCCCAAAGGACTAAAAGCCCCGCCAATATTGCTGATGGTGAAAATATAAAAAACACCTAAATGCGTTTTAAATTTTCTGTGGTGGTTCAAATTTAAAAAGGGTCTAATGAGCAACAAGGAAGCGCCGGTTGTGCCGATAATGCCAGCGATAATGCTTCCGCAAAAAAGATAAGCTGTATTCGTAAGCGGATTCGCCGGAAGTTTTAAATTCAAGTGCATGCCGCTTGCGATGGAATAGAGGGCAAAAATAAGGCTGATAAAGGGGATGTATTCATCGGTAATGGCATGCAGGTAAACGCCTAAATTTTTGTGTTGAAAAAGGCTTAAAATAACCGAAAGACTGACCCAGCCGAAAACAATTTTCCCCATATGTTTTTCCCACGCGTGGTGAAGGAGTTGGGGTAAAATCGCCATGGAAAGTAGCAGCCCAATAAAGGGGATCAGCGTTAAGAATTCATAATTGATCTGCATGCGTCTAAAGCTCCTTGAAGAATATAAGTTGCGGCCATTTTATCGATATTTTGCGCGCGTTTTTTGCGGCTCATATCGGCTTGAATCATCAGTTTATCCACAATATTGGAAGAAAATCTTTCATCCCAAAGTAAAAAAGGAAAGCCATATAATTTTTGAAAATCCGTTGCAAATTGACGCACCGCTTGACACCTCGGGCCTTCAGATCCATCTAAATTCATCGGCAGACCCATAACGCAGGCAACAGCAGAAAGCTCCGTCATAATTTTTGTGATTTTTTCAAAAGTGATTGCTTGTTTATCCTTGATAATCAACGAATGGGGAGATGCTATCATTCTGGTTGTGTCGCTGATGGCAATGCCAAGGGTTTTTGTGCCAAGATCAAATCCAATGAGCCTTCCGGCAGAAAGAATATTTTTAAATTCAAAGGAGAGTGTCGTGATCATGGTGCACTCAGCGTAAATTCAAGCTTTGTAAGGTTATGCGCAATCTCTAATTTTAACCCTAACCTCTCAACCAAATATCTTGCAAAATTTCCAGGGAGAGTTCTAACCGTTGGCTCTAACCCATGATTTTTTAAAGCTTGATGAAGTTGATCATTCAAAACAACCAAAGGCCCCTGCGCAACAATAGACATCGTTTGAGGTATTTTTGTCAGATCAAACGTTAAAGTTCCACCCTTTACAAGGCTTTCGTGGGCAATCAGGCCCAAATTCAAAACGAGCCGCCCCCAATCCCCTTCCCGTACCAAATCATAAAACGGCGCATCCTTCCACTCTATTGTTTGTTTTTCGTTCCCAAAAGCCAACAGAGCCGCATCTTTTACTTCTTTGATGATCGGACTTCCTTCGCCTTTGGAAAAACTAAAGGCGATACGAAAAAGTTGAAGTTTTTTCGATAAATTCTCAATACTTGAGGTAATAAGCCCAAGCACTTCCTGTGAATTCACTTTGGAATCTTCTAACATCGAGCTTGCAAAAATAGCCCCAGAAACCGGAGCCAAAAGATCATGACAAACCTTTGAAGAAAGTAAACTTGCCAAATAAAGATCCGCTTCTTTCACAAAATCACTCCTTTTTTGATTTAAAAATATTATCTATCTTTATCATTGCAACACTATTTGCGCAAATATATTTTATACGCGCATATCGATTTCAAGCCCCCTATCCAATTCTTGAAACTTTTGAGTAAAACTGTTATGTTCTTTCTTATAATGACGCAAGAGTTACAGAGGATTTATGCAGGAATTTATAGGTAGGGTTGAGGAGCTTGAGCAGCTCAATAACATGTTCACCAGGGGCGATGCGCGGGTTGTAGATCATGTCGAATTTTTTGAGCGTAGTGTGAACTATTGTTTTTTATCTTGAGAAATACTGGGTTTATCTTTATATAGATAAAAAAGGATTAGAGGTTGGTCTTTGGATAATTTGTAACTATTTACCATAGTCACTTCTCTGCCAGGTGGTCATCCTCAAAAACGTCAGATTTCTGGGATCTCCCTTTCCCCAATTACGCAAGATGGGAATTGTATCAACACAAGGTAGATCCCCGAAAAACCCTATGGGTTTTGCGAGGATGATGGTATGGACGGGGGCAGTGTGCCTGTGGTACACTGGCCTTGACCTTGAGAAACGGCTTCGAAAGAGCCATAAATTGATCAACCAATTTATAGAAAGGATGTCCACACCATGAATAGAAGTATAACAATCGGCCTTGATTTGGCCAAGAGAATTTTTCATTTTGTTGTTTTGGATGAAAATCGTAAAAAAATAGGATCTTATAAAGTTTCCAGGGAAGAGTTGGTTTCGAAATTACGCGAAATTGCGCCTGCAAAAAC
>CAIYWZ010000072.1 GCA_903930075.1 uncultured Alphaproteobacteria bacterium
ACAACGCCAAGCCTGTTTGGCAAAGCGGAATCCTATTCTGGCGCTCAGGGGACCTTTGGGAACAACGTCAGGCTCGCTGCACCACAGCAAGCGACTTGGGGTACTGTGGCAAGAGAAGCTGCGGAAAGGTCTACGGTGAGTAGAGCTGGGTATACCACATCCACCACATCCTATGGACCGATGTCAAATAACGCGGCGTTTGCAAGGTCTGCATCTTCCATCGAAGTAACGACGACATTAAAAGTAGGAGGAAATCCAGGGAAAATCTCGCACAATCCGCTTGACAATGTCACCAAAATAAGTCATAGTGAAGTTAGTATTTCGGTTAGAGTTGGGTCTTATTCTGGTGCTCAGTCGACCTTAGCGAGCAAGGTTAAACTGAGTGCTACAGAGCAAGCTGCGTTGGAGCAAACGATTTTAGACCAACACCTTGCTGCTGCGCAAGCGCGTACAGCAATGGAGCGTGCGAATGCTATGGAATCTGGCGCTGCGGGACGGTCGGCTTTGGAGGCGGATTTGCGTGCGCTTCAAGAGCGTGCGATTTTGGAAAAAACTTCAGTTTCCGCCCAAGAACGTGCTTCTTTAGATTTTCTTGGTTCTAGAGAAGCGTCGACCGGATCTTGGCTGAGTGAGAATACTGTTACGTTTGAGGCTAAACTTCCAGGAGGAGGTATTCAAGCAAATAAAGCTTATCAACGCTCTGACTTGATTGATCCAATGAGAATAGATCCTGAAACTGGATTAACGTCTTTGGAAAGAATGATTCAAGGTAAAGCACCTATTGGTCCTGATGGAAAAGCAATGCATCTTCATCATATGACTCAGGAAACAAATAGCCCCCTTGCTGAAATGACAGAAAAATTTCATCAAGACTATTTCAGAGAAATACATATATGGACAAATGGAAGTACTGGAGGGGTTAATCGAGCAAATCCAAGACCAAAAGTTAACCGTAAGGTTTATAATGAATGGAGAAGTCAGTACTGGGAACACAGAGCTAAAGACTTTTTAGAAAAACATAAATAAAAATTTTTCATAATTATTAAAAACTTTGGAGACAAATATAAAATGACAATACATACCTTAAAAGAGGTTATTGATATTTTGAAAGAAAAATCTATACCTTTAAAAGTTGAGAGAAAAATTCCAACAATTGAAGAGGTAAAAGAAATAGAGAAAGAAATAGAAAGAAGTCTTCCTGAAGACCTGAAAGAGATGCTTCTAAACACAAGCCATGTGTATTATGGGTACATAGAACAACCAGTTGCTACTCCAAAAACTTCTAGATGTTATTTAACAGCTACAGCTCAGCTTGGGTGGGAACAAGGAGTACCAAGTACATGGTTACCATTTTGCTATGATGATGGAGATTATTTTTGTTTCAATGAAAATAACAATATAGTCTTTTGGTCACATAATGGGCCGTCTGATGAAAAATGGAAAAATTTGGCTCATTGGATTGAAGAAGTCTGGATTGGGGAAGCATAGCTAAAAGTTTTAAATAGGAAATCCAATATGAGTTATACAAATTTTGAAAAAGCACTATGTTTAATAGAAAAGCATGAGAAGTTGATCAATTTTAAAAGCGCAATTACTGCTGACAATATTCAAAAAATAGAAAACGCTTGGGGAATAAAATTTCCTCTTTCCTACAAAGTTTTTTTAGAAAAATTCGGGATTTTGCATTTTGGAGGATCAACGATAGAAGGAATTTCAGCGTATTACTTACAAACAAATGGTATTGATGAAGGAATAAAAAAACTACATGAAGAGAGAGTGATACTCAAATTGCCGAAAAAATATGTTGTCGTTTATAATCTTGGAAATGGCTTTGAGTATGCTCTAGATACTTCACAGATGAATAAAGAAGGAGAATGTGCCGTGAAAGGATCTTATGCATTTCATTATCAAGAAGCAGCTACAGAAGATTCATTTGAAGATTTTGGCGATTTCTTACTTAATCAAGTTCAGTTTGAAATTAAAAATGCAGATGAAGAAGAATGGCTTGAGGAGGCACAAAAATGAGTTATACAAATTTTGAAAAAGCCATAGAATTAATTGAAGTACACAAAACTTTGATTAATGGCTCAATATCCAATCCAAAAGAAGAATTGATAGAATTAGCAGAAAAAACTCTAAACGTAAAATTCCCTTTTTCATATCGAGAATTTCTTAAAAAATTTGGATATCTAGCTTTTGGTGGAAGCGAAATCTATGGATTGATTGATAGCAATTTTATCGATTCCAGTTCTCCTGATGTAGTCTGGATGGTATTGACAGACCGTAAAAAATTTGGACTGCCTCCTCAATATATTATTTTGTGGGATTTAGGAGATGGTTTTCAATAGATCGGAAAGCGTCGTGTAGGGAAAGAGTGTCTTCGC
>CAIYWZ010000073.1 GCA_903930075.1 uncultured Alphaproteobacteria bacterium
CCAATTCACATCTTATTGCAAGATCATTTCTCCTCAAACTCAATCCCTATATGGTTTTTAATCCCGAACTGGCGTTCAAAGACTCCTTCATCCAAGCTAAAGCCGCTTCTTTGGCCAAATGCGACAGTTCAGAGGCGATCGTTGAAACCGCAAATTTCGTAAACGTATCCACAAAGGCCTTCTGCACAACTGTTTCTGATAAGGTTTGGGTTGCGGCTGTTGTTGCATGATCTAGGAAATAAGTTGGATCAAAGTCGTACTTTGATCCATGAGGATTATTGGAGACAGCTATATTGCGCAGGTGTTTTCGAGGATTGTTGGAGACAGCTAGAGCTGAACGCATGTCTATTTAACTTTCTTTTATCAAGTTAAAAACCCCAGTGGTGAGGCTTCAAGAGGAACCTCTGAAGCCTCAATTCCAATATTAATTGGTCGGATTAAAAAAATGCAAGTTTAAATATCGCAAAATTTACTACTCTTATTTATGTTTTTCTAAAAAGTCTTGAGTTCTCTCCATCCAATAAGCTTTTTTCCATGCTCTAAAAACGTCAGAATTCATTTCTGGCCTTGGATTTGCGCATATGCCATCATTCCAAATATGCAAGGTTTTAAAGTTTTTTCGATGGAATGAATGCTGCACTTCTGCCAGCGATCCGTTTGCTTTCTCGTTCATATAGTGCAAATGGATAAGTTCGCCGTCTGGACCAATCGGCGGTTTCCCGACTTTTATCCGATCAAGATTTGTTTCTTGTTCTTGATGAACTCTTGTCGTATTGAGCTTATCATGTTCGGTCATTCCTTCAATTTCAAATTGCACCATATACAACAAAAAATCACCAAAATCCTCGTATCTTTTTTCAATTTTAATGCGATCATCAGGTAGAAATAATCCATACCCCACCTTTACTGTACATTCACCATATTCATTAACTTCCGAGGTATCAAGGAGACAATAATGCCCATTACCTTCATCACATATAATGATATATTGGTGAAAAGTATTGCATTCTTGACGTAACATCAGTGTATTTCGAACAATATCGGCATGTCCTCCAGCAAACTGATCTCCCAAAAATCCATAGATTTCAGTCGATCCAAATCCCAGAATCCCGAATTTTTCCAAAAACACTCGATAAGAAGGAGGGAACTTGACGCCCAATGCTTGCTCATCTGAATTAATCAATCCTGGATCTTGTGGATAGGGTTTATCTAATAGATATTGATGTTGTTCGATCAGCATTAAAGCTTTTTCAAAATTTTCATAACTCATTTTTGTTGCTCCTCAAGCCATTCTTTTTCTTCTGAATACTTTATTTGTTTTTGTACGTAGTTCAATAAAAAATCACCAAAATCTTCATATTTTTCCTCAATCTCAATATTTTCATCAGGAAGAAATAGACCATATCCTCCTTTAACTGTGCATTCGCCATCAGTATTAACTTCAGATGTGTCTAAAACACAGTAAAATGAATCCACATTATAAATGATGATGTAATGATGGAAAGTATTATATTCTCTGAGATTTTCAAGAGTATTTTGCACAATATCGAAACATCCTCCATCAAATGTTTCTTTCCAAATTCCATAAATATCCATTGTTCTAAAATCAAGAACGCCATATTTTTTTAGAAATTCTCGATAAGATGGGGGGAGCTTCACCCCTAATTCTTTTTCCGCTAGCATTATAGTTTCTTCTTTTTGAGGATAAATTTTTTTCAAAAACTTCTTATTAACATCAATTAGATCTATTGCTTTTTCAAAATTTCTATAACTCATTGCTGTTCCTCAAGCCAATCTTCTTCCTCTTGATATTTAACTTCTTTTTGAATACGATCCAATAAGAAATCACCAAAATCTTCGAAACTTTATCCAACATTGACCAGATTTGAGTTACTAAACAGTCACCCTGTTTAGACGGAATTACATTCCACAAATCTGTTCAACAATGTGGTCTGCAACTGAGGGAGAAGTACTTTTCAAAAAGCTATGGGATCGCCTTGGAAAGAGTGAATAG
>CAIYWZ010000074.1 GCA_903930075.1 uncultured Alphaproteobacteria bacterium
ATCCGTATCGAAAAGGTAGATACAATACAGCTTTTGATGCAGCAAATAATTTACGTAACAAGGAGGAAGGTGCGGCGATTTTGAAGCTTTTAAATGAATATGTGGAAAAACGAAAAGCAGAAGCCGCCACAAAGATTCAAAAAGCTTGGAAAGCAAGGCAAAAGTCATCGGACATGGATGCCCGGTCACCACATATGGCTTCATCACAAGGTTCTGTGAGGGCAGAAGTCCCGCATTGATCCTTAGGTATCCCTGGGTGACAGGAGCACTAGACACAGTATGCGACATATGGGGTGGTTTGGTGTTTGAATCGGGGAGGTCATCGGACATGATGTCTTTTCTCATCGGTCATGATGTCTTTTCTATATACTAAAGACTTTTTAAATTATGTTATTAAAAGATACTTAAAATTTTATTTGGGCGACAAGCCTTAAAGATCTCAGAGGAAGATTTTATTTCAATATTCAAGCTGGCAATCATGAGGGGCCCTTTGAATCTTGAAAAAAATAGTTGGTTTGAAAAAAAATGTCACCCTCTGATTCATCGTCATCACCTTCAAAACAGCTTACCACCGTCATCTTCAGGGCTTTAGACATGGAGATCTCCCTTCCCTAAACCAGCGCACTCCCCATGTTTTCGCATCAAAAGAGTTTGTGGGAGGGGTCTTTTTTTATAAATCAGCTTGTCTTTTTGGGTTAAGAGAAAGGGGGATCCCCGAAGCAAAAGCTTCGAGGATGACGGCGACGGGGGGCGCATGACGGGTCGGGGAGGTGATGGCGGATGATGAAAATAGGTTATGAAAATAATTGTTGACAATGAGGTTTTGTTTGGTATGATGGATCTTAAGACTGGAACATGAACCCTAAACTTTAACGAAAATTTAACCCCGATAACCCCTTAGGAGAAGAAAATTATGATGATTACCCCAAAACAGATTCAACAATTTCAACAACACATTAAAGACGAACTCCACGATGCAGCCTTTGATGGCTTTGACGCCCTTCCCACGGCGGTTCTGGCCGATTTGCCTGAAACCACGCCAGAAGTAGATATCCCCAAGCTTGTGCGACATCTGGAAAAGGGTGGGAGTTACGCGGATTTTGATCCAAAAGCACCCTTAAGGCTCATCAATGAGACGTTTAAGCGCCAGATTCCCTACATTCCAGAGTTCCGCGTGTTGCTCTCACCCAGTGAAATTATTTATTTGACACATCTTTTGTGGTATTTCTCCAAAAACGCCAACAAACAAACGCAGTACGCCATCATGAACAGCTCAAACACGGCCCGCCATTTGCGTATCAGCACCAAAAGCGAGCAGCGTATTCGGGGGGTTTTTAAGGCAGAAGGGATCTTGGAATCAAAGTATTTGAGGGGGCCGCGGCATATTTTAATTCATGTCAACATTGGTAAACTTCAGGAGTTTGTGGAGAAATTGATTGCAAAACTTGCCGAAATCGATGGGGAAAATCCAGCCCCGCTTCAACCCGTTTTCCAGCCGATTCCAGACTTAAGTCAACCTATATCCCCTGTGATCACCGCCATTGAGCCCCCCATTGAAACCGCAGTGAAAGCCCCAGTGGAATTGCCCGCCGCCCCGATTGAACACTCTGTTATTGAACCCAATGTGGAAACGCTTGTCATTGAAACCCCCGCCCCAATCCAAGCTGAAGCCCTACTAGAAGCCCCTATCATCGTAGACGACCCAATGATCGAACACCCGCTTTCCTGGGACAAGCCCAATATCTACAACAAAACCATCATCACCCAGACCGTACGCCCGTTTATAACCCACGACCACAGCCTGATCCACCATCATTTGCTAGGTGACGCCAAGGCCTTTTTTGGCACCCACACCCCCATGCGCATGGAAGATGTATACGTAGGTTCAGCCACAAAATTCCTGCCCTATACCCATGAACTCGCTCCCCTAAGACGGGCTTTGGGTGTAAACGGCGATGTTTTATTGCGCACGGTTTTGGAAGATTATAAGGAAGCGATCCCTGGCATTTCATCCACCTTCCCCAAATTCTATTTCACCAAAGACCCTTTAAGCGCCAGACTCGAAATGGAGCTCAAACCCTGGCAAGTTGCATGGTTCAAATTCACAGAAATCCTTTCCAGCAACCTTCCAGAACATGTATACCTGCATCTCCTCAGCTGGATGCACCCGTTGCACATCGACCCCAAGCCCATGGGACGCATCATCCTTGCCACACCCACCAGAGGCACGATGCTGCTGCTGTCCAAGATCTTTGCGGATACGTTTGGAGTAGATACCAGAGACCGCCACATCTCGATTAAAGTCGTGGAAGCTGCCGAAAAAGTTGTTCACCCCAAAGTTATAGCCACAGCAACAGACACTATGTCTGATGCAGATTGGGACAATTTCCTAGGCGAATCCGTGCCGCTTCATCTTTATGCGCAAAATATGGAAGCTTAAGCAAACTTCAAAACTCAAAATTAGCTTGTGTTGGATGATGTTTTGTGCATATACTTGAGAAAAGGTTTGCAAATAACTTTCATGAAGGAGTTTAAACGAGAATGTCTTATCCACCACAGCTTACTGATCTTTTGGTTCTTTTGTCCGCTTCGGTATCTGTTGCGTTTGTGGCATCACGTCTGAAATTTAGTGCAACACTGGGCTATTTACTGGCAGGGCTCCTGATTGGGCCCTTTGCACTGCGCATTGTGCCTAACATCGAGACGAGTAAACTCATTTCTGAGGTGGGGCTGATCTTTTTGCTTTTTACCATTGGTCTTGAGCTTCCTTTCCAGCGTCTTCAGGTCCTGCGACGATATGTGTTTGGGCTTGGAAGTTTGCAAGTTGTATGTACAACCGCCTTTTTTTCCATCGTTGCCCTTTCTCTAGGCTTTGACACGGAGGCTTCCATTGCCATTGGGATTATTTTATCCCTTTCCTCAACGTCTGTGGTTTTACAGATTTTGTCGGAAAAAGGTGATTTTCACACACGCTTTGGCCGGATTACATTTTCTGTATTGCTCTTTCAGGATTTGGTCGTTGTTGCCGTTTTGGTTTCGATCTCTTTTTTCAGAGACCCTTCCAATGGTATTTTTTATGCGCTTGTATATCCTTTGATGAAATCCCTTGTTGGTTTGGCGTGTGTCGTGATCTTAGGCCGCCTTGCCCTCAAGCCCATCTACCGCCACCTCTCTTTAGGGGATACGCCTGAGCTCTTTATGGGGGGGACGCTCCTTGTGATTTTGGGCACCAGTTATCTCACTGCCATGGTGGGTATATCCATGGAACTTGGGGCCTTTTTAGCCGGGATGTTGCTTGCAGAAACCGAATATCGACACAAGGTTGAAGAAAACATTAGGCCGTTTAGAGGGTTGCTGCTGGGCATATTTTTCATGACCATTGGTATGAAAGTGGATCCTCGTTTTGTTGCCCACGAAATCTCAACCATTACCGGGCTCTTGTTTGGTGCCATTTTTATAAAAATCATGATTATGCTTCCCTTGGTTCGGATATTTCAGAGGGATTGGAACGTGAAACTCAAAACAGCCTTTTTATTATCCACCGGGGGTGAGTTTGTCTTTGTCCTTGTGACTCCAGCCCAAGATGTTGGAATTATAGAGCCACAAACAGCTCAAATCTTGCTCACAGCGGCTGCTCTTTCTATGATGTTGACGCCAGTTTTATATAAACTTGCCCATGGGCTTTCCCGTTACTTTCCTGCGCCTAAAAAGATAGAACAGCAAGACTCCGAAAAGTCTCACTAAATTATTACCCAATTTCAGCTTTTTAAAAAAACATTTGTCTTTCATTTGGAAACAGGGTACTGTTAAGTATGTATAAGAGTTTTAGTACCCAAAGATTTGGTGTCTATGAAGGTTTGAGTCTTAAAAAAGAACAAATTACACATTAACAGCAAGCCAATCTCTGGTGGATACTTTTGAAATGGATGATTAAGTTGAATTTTTTATTAGAGAACAGTCTATTGCCATCGCGCCCAACCTACATTCGGGGTGCCTATTTTCTTGAGCTTATGAATCAATTTTTCGATATGAAAGTACTACCCGTTTTTTGGTTTGCCTTGAAAAATAAGGAGGCAATAAAAAATGAAAAAAACAATGCTAATCGATGCCACACAACCAGAAGAAGTCCGGGTTGCAGTTTTATCTGAAAGTGGACGCGTAGAAGAATTTGATTTTGAAACATTAGAGAAGAAAAATTTAAAAGGCAATATTTATCTTGCCAAAGTTGTTCGTATAGAACCCGCCCTGCAAGCAGCTTTTGTGGAATATGGCGGCGCAAGACATGGCTTTTTAGCCTTTGACGACATCCACCCCGATTATTTTCGCATCCCCATTTCCGAGAGAGCCGAAATTGAAAGCGCCGAGGAAAGAGTTGTCGATGATTTGGATGATGTGGAAGAAGATGGATTTGTGCCCCGCCGTCTCCAGATTTATAAAAATTATAAAATTCAAGAGGTCCTTAAGCGTGGTCAAATCATGCTGGTTCAGGTTGTTAAAGAAGAGCGTGGAAATAAGGGCGCGGCTCTGACCACCTATCTTTCTTTGGCCGGTCGTTACTGCGTTCTCATGCCCAATGCTGGCCATGGATGCGGGGGCGTTTCCAGAAAAATCAGTGACGTGAAAGACCGCAAGAGACTGCGCACCATCATCGAATCCCTCAAAGTTCCAGAAACCATGGGGCTGATCATTCGCACCGCTGGCCTTGACCGCACAAAAATTGAAATTCGCAAAGATGCCGATTATCTCATGCGCCTTTGGGAAGAAATCCGCGATTTAACCATGACATCCGTGGCCCCAGCCTTGATTCATATGGAAAGCGGCCTGATTAAACGCACCATTCGCGATGCCTATTCCAAAGATGTGGATAAATTCTTTATCTCCGGTGAAGAAGGGTACAAGGAAGCCAAAAACTTTATCAAGATGCTCATGCCAAGTCATGCCAAGCGTATTCAGCATTATAAAGATCCTTTATTGCCTTTGTTTCAAGCCTATAAAGTGGAAGAACAAATTGACGAGATGTATTCCCCCGTGGTTCCATTAAAATCGGGTGGATATTTGATCATTAATCCCACGGAAGCCCTTGTTTCCATCGATGTGAACTCTGGAAAAGCCACCAAAGAACGGCACATTGAAGAAACCGCCATTAAAACCAACATTGAAGCCGCCGAAGAAGTTGCACGGGTTTTACGCCTACGGGATTTGGCCGGCCTTGTTGTCATTGACTTTATCGATATGGAAGATGAAAAAAATGTCCATTTGGTTGAACGCCGCTTTAAAGAAGCCATTAAAATAGACCGGGCAAGGATCCAAGTGGGCCGTATCAGCATGTTTGGCCTTCTCGAACTTTCAAGACAGCGCCTTCGTCCAAGTCTTTTAGAAGCCAGCACGCAAAAATGTTCACATTGTGAAGGCCTTGGTGTTGTGCGCTCGATCGAATCTTCCACGCTCCAAATTTTAAGGCTCATTGAAGCAGAAGCCATGAAGGGCCTTTCCCATGAAATGACGGTAAGTTTAGCATCCTCCATCTGTTTGCATATCGTCAATCATAAGAAGGACTCCCTTTCCAGCATAGAACAAAGATTCAACCTGAAAATTTCCTTAAGGATCGATGATTCCTTGAATCCACCCAATGTTAGAATTGATGCCCACCGGAAGAAAGATATTGTTCATAAACCTGAAAAGATCAAGAAAATTCATGTTGAAGATCCGGTTATCATGGATATGGATGAGGTTCCTGAAATTGTTCCTGCGGCGATCATTGCAGAGGATAAACCAAAGAAAATCTCAAGGTCGGCAAGGCGCAGGAAAAATAGATTAGAAAGGCAAAAAAATCCTCCTCTAGAATCTCAAACTTTAGAGCCGGAAATCCTGGAACCTCAAATCCAAGAAGAGCCCGAGCCCATTGTTGCAGAACAAGAAGAAGAGGTTTTGGAAACAGCCGCATCTGCTTCAAAAAAGAAAAGACAGCGCAGTCGTAAAAAAACAGGGGGAACGGATACTGTTCAGGAAACAGCTAATCCAGAGGTGACTCCAGAGATCGTTAAAGAAGAGCAGGTTGTTGAAGACAAAAAAACATCCCGCACGTCAAACCGCACGTCAAAATCTTCTAAAAACAAACCTGCAGCGGATGAACCTGTGTCCCGGCCTTTGTTTGATGGTGTGGTGGAAGAGAAAAAGCTGGTCTTAGACGGCGAAACCTTTAAACTCGGACGCCCCTTTATTCCCGTTGTCCCGCCCACGCTTCTTCTTGAGATTTCAGAGGAAAAACTTCGGAAAGATCTTTTAAGTGATGGGAAAATGGCGTCAAAACCTTCGACTGCAGGGCCCTTGGATAATAAGGTGCTCAGTGATGACCCCAAACAAAAGAAGGAAAAAGCATGGTGGCAAAAACTCTTAAAATAATCTTTTGTCTATGTATGACGCTCGTGACTGGGACATCTATAGAAGCGCGCAAAGATTTCCCGGTGGGGATGAGTATTTACGATGCGCAAATCAACGAAGGCCTTAAGAAGTTACTCGCGCCTTTAGCGGAAAAAGCAGATCTTGATATTAAGACAATGAAGCTACAGGTCTTTGTTGACCCTGCCTACAATGCCTTTGCCACCATTGACAATACATTTGGCCTTCATACGGGATTTTTACAACAGTCTAAAACACCTGAGGAATTTCTAGGGGTGATGGCCCATGAATTTGGACATGTGAAGGGAAGGCATATCGCCCGCATGCAAGACACCTTTGGCAGAATCGCAAAACAAGGCATGATTGTCACCGGACTTTCCGCCGCATTATTGGCTGCTACAGTTTTTGCCACATCTAAAGATAATTCTTCTTCCATTTATGCACCTTCTGCAGGATCTTCAGCCGTGAGCGCGGCAGCTGGAGTATTGCTCGGGGGTATAGGCGTTACAGCGCGGGCCATGGCTCATTATTCCAGGGAACAGGAAAATACGGCGGACCACGCAGCCGTTGATTTTCTCAAAAGCCTCAATTGGCCCATTTCTGGGTTTAAAAACAGCATGCTCACCATGAAAGAGCTCTCCATGCTTGATTCTGCTGGAAACATCTACATGCAAAGCCACCCCTTAACCAATGACCGTATTTCCTATATTGATTCGGCTTTAAACAACGATTCCAACCCCAAAGTCCCCTTCGAGTTTAAACTCATTTGGGACAAAATTTCCATGAAATTAAAAGCCTATTTGGATGACCCAGAAGCATTCATCCAGGAATTGGGTGAAGACCCTTCCGAAAGTGCATTGATGGGAAAAGCCATTGCCTATTATCGCATGGAAGAGAACGAAAAAGCCATGGATTACGCGGGCCAATTGATCCAAAAATATCCCTCCAACCCCCATTATTATGATCTCAAATCAGATATTGCCTGGGATAGTGGTCTTTTAGAAATCTCAAGAGACGCCTCAAAAAAAGCCCTTTCACTTTCAAAAGATGAACCGTTGTTTAAACAAAATTACGCAAGGGCCCTGATTGAACTGAATCAAGATTTAAAGCAAGCAAGCAATCTTTTAGAAAACGTCGTCATCGAAAACAAAGGCTTTTTCTCCGCCTGGAAATCCCTGACTCAAGCGTACGGCCTCCAAAACCTGCAAGGCGAATTCAACTGGGCCCAGGCTGAGTATTTCACCCTCATCGGAAACGTTAAAGCTGCAAAACTTTATGCAGAAAAAGCTGAAACTCTCCTTGATAAAAAGTCCAAGCAATATCAATTCCTGCAGATTCTCAAAAGTAAGTTAAAGGATTTGGAAGAGTAAATCATTTTTTAGTAACTCCCCAGGTCATTCAAGAATCCATCCACTTTCCCCCACCCATTATCACCTCCCCCCGCCGTCATCCCCAAAAACTGGCGTTTTGGCAGGATGACGACGGGGGGGGATGGGTGATTTGGGGGTGGAATAGCTTGTGTGAAAACTTAATATTAAAACCAAAGAGCTATTGGCAGAGATATTGGCATCTGGGGAGTTACCCTTTTTTGTAACTCCCCAGGTACCATAAAGAAATATATTGAAATCTCCACGGAAACTACGATAGAGTAAATTCATAGTTCAATGTGAGGTTTTAAGCTGATGGACAGACGGGATAAAACGATACGAGATCTTTATGCAAG
>CAIYWZ010000075.1 GCA_903930075.1 uncultured Alphaproteobacteria bacterium
GGTAATTTAAGTACCGGGAGCACGCGGTTTCAAGATGGGCACACCAGTATTACCTCCAGTGCCGATGGGGGTATGGTGGCAAATATTGAGCAAAGCAATTTGCCGGTATCCATTAACATGGCTGAAAGTATCGCCAATAATAAACGTACGGCGGCGAACCATGAACTTTCCATGGGACATTCACAGATGCAGTCGGCTGAAAAAAGCCTTTCATCAGCTGTCGATCAGATTGGTAATCTTGGTAAAACACTTTCCAATTCGACGAATATTCAAGAAGGTTGGACGGAAAGCAAACAACAAGAGGCGGCAGAAGCGTTTCAAAAGGTTGATAATGCTGTTAATAAGTTTGCTGAAATGAATGATATTTCAAAGGGAAGGTCGGCCCAACTAATGGGTAAAGCCGGAACGCCAGGTATGGGTATTTTTGGTATTGGCATGTCTGCTGATACCACATCATCAAGTGGTGACACTGAACTGATTCAAAAAGCTAAAGAATTTACCAAATTTATAAATTTAGATGGATCCGCGCGTACCGTTGAACAAGCAACGCAGCATCTTTCTAAACACAGTAGCGATGATCAGATACAAAGCTATCTCACATCACAGCAGGCAAGCGTAAATGAAGCAGGACGCGATAGTCAGTCCGCACAAAAACACTTTGATAAAAGTCAACGTTTATCACGTGAAGCTGATTATGTGCAAAGTCAAAGCGGTACGATCAATCGAAACATGAACCAGAATTTTATGGAGTGGCTTTCCAAACAACCTGGAGAACACCCAAGCGGCGGTGAAATGGGAAATAGGGCAGCAATTGATATCGTAAAAAACAAACAAGATCTTGCGTCACTTTTTGCAACAAAGTTTATGAATGAACATATGCCAAAGATGTCATTGGGTGTGAGCGAATCATCGTTAAAATCGGAGTATGCAAATACCGATATTGGATCCTCTGTTGATAAGGGGGTTATTAACGCGTTGGATAAAGAGGCGGCGACGAAAATTACCCATAACGTGGAATCAAAAGCAGATGGCATTGAAAATCGTGTTCAAAATAAAATGAATGATACCAAATTATTATATGCATCTGCACAAAATAAAATGGATCAAGGCAAGCAAAATTTAGAGCAAAAATATACCCAAGAAAAGGAAAAAGTGGGTATTAAAGAAGCTTCTGTTCAAGGAGCTCACGCTGTCATAACTGGGGTTGATAAAACAATAGAGGGAGTGAAAGAAATGGCAAGCGAGGGCATTCAATACGTGTATGAGCATCCAGAAGTGTTGATTACAGCTAATCCAATGATGTTTGGACTTACGTCGATGATGGCGCCGTCTGGACCTGTTCAGGACATCTCACAGAAGAATGAAAGTGTTCAATCAGGAACGCCTGATCAGAAAGTAGTGAACATTAAAAAAGTCATTAATCAAGGTGAATTACAGAAAATTGATTTAAACATCAATCGTGGAGATCCTTTATTAAAAACGAAAAGTTAGGAACGGTGTGTCGACCTCCATAAACAGGAGCCAGATACAAAAGCTAATGGGTGAGCCGGATTAAAATCGAGTAGGAGGGGAAATTACTTCCCCCGTCCTCTCACACCACCGTACGTGCGATGTCGCATACGGCGGTTTCAATGCGGGGTTTACCCAACTTTCCAGTTATGTCCACCAAGCTTAGA
>CAIYWZ010000076.1 GCA_903930075.1 uncultured Alphaproteobacteria bacterium
CAAGATAGAATTGCCGTGCATTGAAATATTAATAATCCAAACTGAGTAGATATATTGCTTAGCCAATAAGGACAAAACAAAACAAAAATCAAAAAGAGAACAATTTTAAATTTAAGAATTTTAAAAGGATCTATCCAGTAACTCGCAAATGTAGAAATGGAAACGCTGATCAAGTGAATAAACACTACGATTAAATTTTGGAAAATAACCTGCTTTGGTGTTCCTCCTAAACTCGAATTTAAGAAATTCCCGCAGTAAATGTAAGTGAGATAAAAAATGCTTGGACCTACAAACATGAGGCAGGTATTCATCAAAAATGTCTGAAAAACTCTTTTTGACGGTATTAAATCATTATTTTCCGTTATATTCAAAATATAAGATATTTCCTCTTTGTTTTTCCTTTGTGAAGCCTTTTTTAAACGATTCTTCATATTGAGAAAATCAGGTGTTTCTCGTAAACGCGTGCGTGCTATAGAACCGAGAACTGCAATACCTGCTCCCGCCCAAAACACCAATCGCCATCTTTCTTCCCCAAAGATTGTAAAAAGAAATGCAATCCCAATAGCCACGAATCCGCCCAAAACGGCAAAAACCTCAATAGAAGCTACCACAGGATATCTAATCTTTCCTTTCACAGCTTCCGTTAAGTAGACTTCTGCTCCAATGATTTCTCCCATAGAAGTGAGACCTTGAAGAGCTCTAATACAAATTAACATCCATGTGGAAGCAATTCCTATTTTTGAATAAGTGGGCAGAGATGCGATCAAAAGACAAGAAAGAGACATCAAAAATGTTGTGATGATAATCGTTGTTTTACGGCCTATATTGTCCCCAATCCAGCCAAATATAACGGCTCCGATGGGCCTTAGAATAAAAGTAATACAAAATGCAAAAGAAGCTAGAAATGAATTCGCCCCTTTTTCTGATGGAGGAAAAAATAAATCGTTCAAAAAAATTGCCATGTGGATGTAAAGCATCAAATCCACATACTCAAGAAACGTCCCCATCTGCAAAAGACCAACGGCTTCTTTTTCTTCATCTTTGAGTTTCATAAAATCAGAAGCGATGCCCATTATATTTCTCCTTGCTTTATTTGATTTTGTAAATAGATATTTTAAATTTAAATTGCAATTACCTTATTGTAACTACAAATGAAGTCTTAATTGCGAGTTGAAAAAGAAATAGTTTTCTATTGATATTTACTTTACATCCGAAATGGCTTTTATGATTTCAGATTTTGAAGGGAATTCGGAAAGGGTTATACCTTGTTTATTTTTAGGGCCGTAGATGACGATGAGCGGGATGCCCAAACGATTTTTGAGTTTGAGATAGGTGGAAATTTCAGGTGAAGGGTGAGTCCAATCTCCTTTGATAATTTGGATGTCTGGATTTGATGTAAGTTCCAAAATTTCCGGGTCTTGGAAAATTCTGTGTTCGATCAGAGCGCAGCTGAGACACCATTTTGCATTAATTTTAACGATGACTGTTTTCCCTTTCATCACATGTTCTTGAATGGCGATTTCTCCTTGAAAGGGCAGAGCAATTTTGGGCGTGCTTAAAATCACAAGAATCACAGATCCGGTGATAAAACACCCCAGGCTTATCCAGAATAATCGTTTTTTTTGAAAGAGAATGGCCACGGGTAAAATAGCTAAAAAGTATTGGAAAAAGGTGATATGATCGAGGAATATCCACATGAGCCAAATTCCGGTACCATACATCCCAAACCCTAAGATATTTTTAAAATTTTTCATCCATATTCCAGGTTTAGGTAAAGGGATCCACTGGGGTGGGATCAGGATGAGAAAAATATATGGCAACCCAAATCCTGTGGCCATGAAGGTAAAGATGAAAAATATCGTGACGGCATCTTGGGTTAACGTAAAAGACAGCGCTGTTCCTAAAAAAGGGGCCGAGCAAGGTGTGGCTAAGAAAACGGCAACAAAACCGTTCCAAAGATCAGCAATGATGGTTTTATGATTGATTGTGGGGATGCGGTAAACAATTCCTTGACCAATTTCGAAGATTCCCCAAAGGTTGGCCGCAAAGAAAAAAATGATGGAGATCATAAAAATGAGAAAATATGGATTTTGGAATTGTCCTCCCCATTGGAAAACATCCCCGGAAAGTTTAAAGACGACGGATATGGAGGCAAGGGCCAAAAACGAGATTAAAATACCAAGAAATGTGAAAAAAGAACTGACGCGAATATGCTGTTTTTCTTCTGATTTACGTATGATCCCCATAATTTTTAAGGATAAAACGGGCAAAACACAGGGCATAAAATTGAGAATAAAACCACCTAAAAAGGAAAAAAAGAGCATAATCCAGATGCTTTCTTCCTGGATTTCTTCCACCTCTTCAAATAAAACTGCATCCCTTGAAATCTCGCTGTTTCCCTTGGGGAGTATGAATGAAAAAGGCACGGTTTTGGGCATGCACACACGATTACAGATCAAATAGGAAATATTGCCTTCTAGAATCAGGTCTTTACTTTTATCCTTAATTTCAATTTCCAGTGGAATGAGTACGTCCCCAAAATATCCCCCGGATTCAACGCCTTGAAATACAATCTTTTCTTCAACCGGCCACAGGAATTTAAAGTTTTTTAAGTTTTCTTTTTTCGTAAATTCAATAGAAGGAGGGTAGCCTGAGGTTAAGCTTGCGTGAGGACCATAAAGCTTCCATCCATCCTCTAGGGAAACGAAAATGCCAAGAATATGCTGTGTGCTTTCTCCAATACCGGTAAGGGGTGAGACAAGTTTCGCATCCGTGCCTTCTGATGAGAAAGCAAAGAAGAAAAAAAGAGAAAATATATATAAAAAATATTTCAAGATTAAAATGTCTTTTCCGTTCATGTCTAGATAAAGACATAATACCTTATTTGAGTATGCTTTCAACAATAAATATTGTGAGTTAAAAAGAAGGAGATGTTACTTCTCCTTCTAAAATACTTACTTACGTAGGATATGAACGGCTTTTAAAAGGCCTGTCAGAATAAAGGACTTTACAATACCTGGTAGAATAAAGGGAACAAGACCCACGGCAATCGCTTTTTCCAATCCAAAAGATTTTGCGAGCCAAAGAATTCCAAATGTATAAAGAATAAACTGGCCTACAAAGCATATGGCAAGAATAGAAATAGGAGAGGATGAAGGAAATTTCTCTCTTACATAGGCCATGGTGGGTGCTGCAAAAAGAAAACCGATGAGATATCCTGTTGTGAACCCCATAAAATAAGTTAATCCTGAATTAAATCCCGCAAACACAGGAGCTCCAGCTATGCCTATGGCAATATAACTTAAAATCGCAAAGAAAGCTTCCCGGGGTTTTAAAGTCAGGCCAATTAAAAGTACGGACACCGTTTGAAGTGTTATAGGTACTGGTTGGATAGGAATCGTGATTTGGGCGCAGGCGCTGATCAGCATTACGCTTAAGAAAATTTTTACAAATGACTTAATATCTAAAATTGAAATCGTTCTCATAATTTATACTCCTTATTATTTTTTATTAACTACTTTTCATAGAGTTAAAGAAGTCGTCATTATTCTTAGAAACCTTGAGTTTGTCAACCAAAAATTCCATGCCTTCTGCGGTGCCCATGGGGCCTAAAACCCGTCTTAGGATCCACATTTTGGAAAGCGTATTTTTATCCATCAACAGCTCTTCTTTTCTTGTTCCTGATTTTGTAATATCAATGGCTGGGAACGTGCGTTTGTCAGAGAGCTTGCGATCTAGGATGATTTCTGAGTTTCCTGTTCCTTTGAATTCTTCAAAGATCACTTCATCCATCCTGGAGCCTGTTTCAACCAAAGCAGTTGCAATAATTGTGAGTGATCCGCCTTCTTCAATGTTTCTGGCGGCTCCAAAGAAACGTTTTGGACGTTGCAATGCATTCGCGTCCACACCTCCGGTTAAGATTTTTCCAGAAGATGGAACAACGGTGTTGTAAGCTCTGGCGAGGCGGGTGATGGAGTCTAAAAGAATGACAACATCTTTTTTGTATTCGACAAGTCTTTTTGCCTTTTCAATTACCATTTCAGCCACTTGTACGTGGCGCGCGGCAGGTTCATCAAAGGTTGAGCTGACGACTTCGCCTTTAACAGAACGGGCCATATCTGTGACTTCTTCAGGGCGTTCATCAATGAGCAATACAATGAGAAAGATTTCTGGATGGTTGGTTGTAATCGCATGGGCGATATTTTGTAACATAACTGTTTTTCCCGTGCGTGGAGGGGCAACAATCAAGGCGCGTTGGCCTTTTCCAAGTGGGCTGATGAGCTCAATAACACGGGTTGTTAAATCTTTATTTTTTGGATCTTCAAGCTCGAGTGAGATTCTGTTTTCAGGATATAAAGGTGTCAGGTTATCAAAGTTGATGCGATGTTTTACTTTTTCAGGTTCGCTGAAATTGATGCTGTTGACTTTGAGAAGGGCAAAATATCTTTCACCTTCTTTGGGGGATCTGATTTCGCCAGCAACCGTGTCGCCCGTGCGCAAGCCAAAACGCCTTACTTGTGAAGGGGAAACATAAATATCATCGGGTCCTGGTAAATAGTTTTCCAAAGGTGATCTTAAGAATCCAAACCCGTCTTGAAGAATTTCAAGAACCCCTTCTCCAAAAATTGGCTGTCCATCATCGGCTACTTTTTTTAAGATCGCAAAGATCATATCTTGTTTACGAAGTGTGCTCGCATTTTCGATTTGTTGTTCTTCTGCAAATGCGAGAAGTTCAGCTGCGGGTCTTAATTTTAATTCTTGAAGATTCATATTCCTACCATTGTATGTTAAAGTGTTAAAAAGGTTGTAAGACAACTAAAAATATAATCAGGATCATCAAAACAGTTGGGACTTCATTGAGGATCCGGAAAAATGTCTGTGGTTTTGTATTTTTGTTCTGTGCAAAATCTTTTTGAAAGCGAACCATTAAAATATGTACGCCCGTCAAACACAAAACAAGAAAAAGTTTTCCATGGAGCCAGCCTGATTTTAAATCAACCATTCCAGGTGCTAAAAGAAGCAATATTCCAAACACATAGGTTGCGATTAAGGCGGGGTTAATAATAATTTTTAATAACTTTCTTTCCATGATTTTGAGAGTTTCGTCCAATTCACCCCCTGGTTTTGCCTGCGTATGATAAACAAATAATCTAGGTAAATATAAAAGCCCTGCCATAAGTGCAATAACGCTAATAATATGTAAAGATTTAAATACTAGATAATATGAAACTAACCAGTCTTGGAGAATATACATTACGATCTCAAGATTTATAAATATGGACAACTCTTACATTCTGATGGACAAACTCTTATGTCCGTTCCAGAAGAAACAATGTGACGATACTCTATCATTTTTAATGTAATGTCAACTAAAAAATTTATAAAACTTGGGTGCGTGGAAACAGTTGGTATACGAATATAGTTTTTGATCCCAGCTTTATGCGCAAGTTCTCCGTATTCAATATCAAGCTCAAAAAGGGTTTCAGAGTGTTCGCTGACAAAACTTAAAGGCACTAAAATAACGTTTTTATGATCTAGCCCTGCGCGTTCAATTTCTGATTCTGTTGAAGGTCCAATCCATTTCACGGGGCCTACTCTGCTTTGATAGCATACATTAAAATCAATATTTGGGATATTCATGGATTCTATAATTGCCTGGGCAGTTTTTTCAACTTGAGTGGGGTAGGGGTCGCCTCCTTTGACAATGCTGACCGGTAATCCGTGGGCTGAAAAAAGAATTCTAAAATTGTCTATATCTTTTATTTTTTCTAAGATGAGCTCTTTTTGAGCGGAAATAAAACCTTCTGCGGTGGGATAACAGCAAACTTTCTTTACAATTGTTTTGAGCTCTAGGGGGATGAACATTTCATCCCATTCTTGGAAAGAGGACGCTGTTGTTGTGGTTGAAAATTGTGGATATAGAGGAATAAGGATAATTTGTTCAAACGCTTTATTTTTGAGTTGATCTAAAATATCGCAAACCCTAGGAAAGGTATAACGCATTGCCACAAAAACCTCTGTGTTAAATCCGCTGGCTTGTAATGCTTCTTCTAAAGCTTCTTTTTGGGCATTTGTGTTTTCAAGAATAGGGGATTTCCCGCCAATTGAGCGATAAATTTCTCTGGCGGTTGATGTTCTCCGTTTTGAAATAAGTTTTGCAATCAACCAGCGAAAAGGGTTGGGAAGCCTCAAGATTGCGCGATCGTAAAAAAGGTTAAAAAGAAAAGGCTCTACATTTTCTAAAGACGAAGGACCTCCTAAATTGAATAGAACAACTGCGATTTTCATAATTTTTCGTGGTCTGGCACTGAATGTGTTGGATAAGGCGCATCTAAGTCCGCCATATAGCATTCTAGGTCGTTGACTTTAATATCAATCAATTTCCCCCCTGCAAATACAAGATGGACAATGTCTTTATCGTAACTCATGGTTAAAAGTGTGAGCATTTCGTCTGGATTTTCTAAATCTATGCCTTTTTGTCGCACAGATTGTACATTGGAAAACGAAATTCCCGCATGAACCCTGTGCCCTAAATTTTCTGGATCATCGACTTCCCAACAAAATCTGTTGGCCAATATCTTAAATTGACCGTCTTCTTTTGAATAAGAAATTGCCTTTATTGGAATGATTGCATCTTGTAATGTGCACGATAGAATATCCAAATCATCCGTTCCCAGAGCCTTTAATTTTAAAGGGTCATAATCAGGTAATTCCCCATGTACCTCGTCTAAATTTTCTTTATTCAAACTTTATCTCCCACTTTTATAATTACATTCTATACCCGAAAATCGCCCACCCACTGCCGTCATCCTCGGAACTTTAGTTCCGTGGATCTCCCTTGTGCTCATACATATTCCTTGTCTTGCGTGAAAAGAGCAAGGGAGATCCCTTAAAAACTATCGTTTTTGAGGATGATGGTATGGACGGGGGCAGTGTGCCTGTGGTACACTGGCCTTGACCTTGAGAAACGGCTTCGAAAGAGCCATAAATTGATCAACCAATTTATAGAAAGGATGTCCACACCATGAATATAAGTATAACAATCGGCCTTGATTTGGCCAAGAGAATTTTTCATTTTGTTGTTTTGGATGAAAATCGTAAAAAAATAGGATCTTATAAAGTTTCCAGGGAAGAGTTGGTTTCGAAATTACGCGAAATTGCGCCTGCAAAAAC
>CAIYWZ010000077.1 GCA_903930075.1 uncultured Alphaproteobacteria bacterium
ACTCACCGTAGACCTTTCCGCAGCTTCTCTTGCCACAGTACCCCAAGTCGCTTGCTGTGGTGCAGCGAGCCTGACGTTGTTCCCAAAGGTCCCCTGAGCGCCAGAATAGGATTCCGCTTTGCCAAACAGGCTTGGCGTTGTTGAGGTTGAGACTTGAGCCGAAATACTGGGGCCAGTTTGGCTTACTTTGAGTGTTGGCGTGACCTCCATTGCGGGCGCTGAACTTGTGACTTTTGCGTTGTTTGCAAACGACACTGCTTTGGGTTGAACGGGCATATGTATCACATTGGATAAAACTTGCGTATGGGATATTTTTGACGCATTTGCTGCTGCATTTGCCGCGGCTTCGGCTTCAAAAAAGCTCATCGTCGCAGGATTTCCAAACCGCCCCGTCCTTGCTACAGACGCCGCGGCCTTTGCGACATTTGTCACCTTTGCCGCGGCCCCTGGCACAAACAACATGGCAACAGGGGCCAGCTCGTCTGCAAACGCTTTGCTCCCTGAAACCTTTTCAATACCCATCCCAATGCCCGATTGGACAGTATGCATCGCATATCCTACGGTATCAAGGGCGCTCCCAATAACCCCAGTCCCCCTGATTTTTTCACCTGTTTGTGGATCGGTCACATAGCCCATGCCTTTTGACGCTTCCCCAAGCCCCTGGGGCGTGATGGAATCCGTCGTCATGGCGTAACGCCCCATTTGGACAAGCCCGTCTCCCGGCAGTTCGATTTTGGTGGCGGCATTGACAAAAGGCGCTACAACATTTTCTACAACAGCTCCCACAACGTTATTTGTCACCCGGGCCACCACCGCAACTTCCCCAAGAATCTTGCTTCCTGTCTCTTTGACAACGGTGTCATGCAATTTTTGAGTATTTTTGACAAACTTTTCAATCGGAGTCATCGTAGACTCGGCAATACTGTCCGAAAGAGCTTCCGCTACCTTCGGATCTCCAAACGCATTGATAATATCCTTATGCACCTTTTCTTTTGTCAGGAAAATTTGTACATCTCGAATATCCGATTGTTTTTGCTCCAACTCTGTCATGGGCTGCTTGGTTTCCTGGCGTTCATCCATGGGCGCCGGATTGTTTCTGGCGGGGTCATCGCCGGGAAGCTTGGTGGAGGTTGGATTGGCGGGTGGCTGCTGCTGATCTGCTGCCCGCTGGCGTTGTTGTTCTTGCTCGGCCTGTCTGGATCGTGCGGCTTCTCTTTCGGCAGCTCTGGCACGTCCTTCTTCCTGTCTGATGGCCTGGGCATTGAGGTCTGCTTGTCTTTGCTCCTCTTGCCTTTGAGCTTCTCTGGCCTGCGTTTGCGCATTATCTCTGGTGTTCATCTCGGCCCGTTTGGCGTTGAGAAAATCGATGTCTTCGGACGTTAATTTCCCTTGGGCTTCTTTTCCAAGAAGATTATCGTAGTGCAAATCGTCCAGGGCTTTGGCTTCTGCTTTGCTCAGATTCCCATCTTGTGCTTTAAGTTTTAAGGTCTCGTAGCGCATGTTTTTAACAAAATCATAGCCGGCGTTTAGGCCAAAGCGGAAGACTTGCGCCAGACCCGCGCTCATGCGGGCGCCGATGCCGTTTGAGATGTTGCCCTTGAGGAGCCCTGCCATGAGCCCCGCAAACTCGCCCATGGGCGGGGTGGGGTTTTGGTTGTAGAACAAATGCACGGTTCCAAAGGCTTTGTAGGCAGACTGATTTAAAGGATGCCGATCCACCGCTGCGGTATGTTCGTCAATTAAGTTTCTAAGGCGGTTCGCATCCCCGTTATGATCTATGATATGGCGGATTTGGGCCAATTTTCCTCCAAGGTCAGCCTTATACCCCGCATCCTTTACTCTTTCTTGCACATCTTCTTGAATTTGGGTCACAAATTCAGCATTACTTGGAAAATAAAGTGGCAGTTCCGGTATTGCGCCTAGAAGTCCGTTGTCGTTGGCATAGTCTGGATCAAAGCAGTACTTTGATCCAATAGGATTATTGGAGACAGCTATGGCAAGACTCACTTTTCAGCAGCCTCCTCTCTAATTCTTTCCTCCTCTTGATCCAAAAGATAAGTAAAAAAATCTGCGAAAGTGGGAAAAAAATCATAGTCATATTCTAGTGGCCTATCATTGAAAACGTTTTCAATATCATAAATAGAGCACCACATCACGGATGCTTTCTCATCTCCTGTGTTAAGCAGAAAAATTCCCGCATCATCAGAATATAATACAACAAATTTTTCTGAGTTTCCCTCATAATATTTTCTAACGCCTAAAGTGTCATTGATAAGACTATATGTCCCTTTTCTTCGAAAATTTAAAAAACCAACAAGGTTGCTATATTCATAAGAACATACTTTATTTAATCTGACGAAAATATCAGGAAATTTAATCTTTAAAGTACTTTCAACAGCAGATATTTCTTCAGCTGTAATAGGATGATTACCGAACATTTTTTCAATTCGTTTTTCAAGATGTTGCTTTGTCATTTTTCAGCAGCCTCATTTCGACGTTGTTCTTCCTCCTGATCCAAAAGATAACTAAAGAAATCAGCAAACGTTGAAAAGATTATTGGATTATCAATCAACGGTTGTTTAATCGCAAGATTATAAGCATCTGTACTACTACACCAGATCACCTGTGCTTGTTCATTCGGATTCAATTGAGTTTCTAATACTATAAAACTTTCATCTCCTTCTTTTAAAACAAGATACTCATTTGATAAATTTATAGATGTTCGAAAAAATTTTGTTTTTTCAAATATACTCCAATCATCAGCAGTTTTATCAAAAGAAAATAAATCTAGAATACCAATGTTATCAAATCGATCACAATATTGTGATATTTCTATAAGATCATTAGGTAAAACTATTTCCAGACTATTTTCAATATCCTTAATAGTTTCCTTGCTTAAACTTTTTTCCGTATAAATAGATAGATATTTTTCCTTTAGTTTTGAATTAATCATTTTGGAGCCTCTTCTTGACGCATTTCCTCTTCTTCATTCAAAAGATAAGTAAAAAAGTCTATGAAATTTGAAAAAATAATTGGATTATTAAGTAATGGTTGTCCATCACAATAATTATATCCATCTTGAGTTGATATCCAGTAAATTTCCTCACGGTCTCCAAGACATTTCATGAATAGTAAAGAAGCGTCATCTTCTGCCAAAATAAGCGTATCTTTTGGAAGATTTACTTCTTGTCTAAGACGTAAGGTGTCTCCGATTACACTATGAGATCCATCATTATTGAAAGAAAACCACTCAAATCTCCCAAGATAATCAAATCTACATTCATCTGCGATTTTTTTAAATTCTTTTGAAAAAGGTATTTCTAATTCTGACGAGACTTTTTCACAACTAAGTTTCATTTTTGTTTCAAGTTTTGCGTAGCGCTCTAATAATTCATTCAATTTTCAGCAGCCTCCTCTCTAAGTCTTTCTTCCTCTTGATCCAAAAGATAAGTAAAAAAATCTGCGAAAGTGGGGAAAAAATCATAGTCATATTCTAGTGGCTGATCATTGAAAACGTTTTCAATATCGTAAATAGAGCACCATATTACTGATGCCTTCTCATCTCCCATATTAAGCAGAAAGATTCCTGCATCATCAGAATATAATACGACAAATTTTTCTGAGTTTCCGCCATAATATTTTCTCACGCCTAAAGTTTCACCTATAACACTTTCCTGATCTTTCATGCCAAAATTAAAAAAGCCGACCAAATGACTGTATTCATAAGAGCAATATTTATTTAAGTCCACAAATATATCTGGAAATTTAACATTTAAAGCACTTTCAACAGCAGATATTTCTTCATCAAGAATGGGATGATTTCCAAATATATCTTTAATCTTCTTGTTGATATTTTCTATATTCATTTTAAAGTATCTCCTTTTTGAATAATTTGTTGTTCGGCAGATTCTTTCCAATAAGCTCCTGTTTCTTTAGCAAATGTAGGTCTGTCAATAGGGTTTACAGGATGTGGTTTGGATCTGCCGTGCAAACTATGCAAAATATTTTGACCAGGCTTTCCAACTCCATGATATTTTGTGCTTGCTTCTACTAACATCCCTTTCCCATTTTGATTGACGTGATGCAAGGTTGCAAAGTTCCCATCTAAAAGTTGAGGACGGTTTCCTGCTAAAGCCGCTTCAATATTTGTTTTTCCAATAAATGCTTTTGGTCCTGCTGTCCTAGTCATATTCCAATCACAATCAATACCTGTACGTTTAATCACCCAATAAGGTTGGCCAGTAATAGGAGAAGTCCATAATATCGGAGTTTCTTTAAAAATGCCAGAAACAGATCGGAATCCATATTTCGCAGCTTCAGCTTTGACCGCATTGATTAGCCCCAACCCTTCCCCATGAGTCACAGAATTCTTAATCGTATCCATCGCCCCATGCAAAATGGCGTTGCCTTCGGCCCCGGCCATGGATTTGAGGTTTTTGCCCTTGCTGGCGTACATCTCGGCCATGCCCACGAACATGACGGAAAGTCCCGCGGCGGATTCTTGGAAACCCATGGTCTCGAACGTTTTCTTCAGGGAATCTTTGGAGACGCTTTTTGCTCCCGATTCATCGAAGGCCCACAAGCCCCAGGAAATGGGGTCGACCCAGCTCCAGGCCACTAAGGCAATTTCGATGGTTTTGGCGGTGTTTGGATACTCTTTGGCAATTTCCATGAGGAATTTGGCGGCATCTTTGACCTTGTCTCCACCGTCTCTTAGGAGCTGGGCGATTTTCCGGTCGGCGCCTGCGATCAGGCCCGTTCTTTGATCGGCGCTTTCGTTCACATCTGGAGTTTGCGCATACTTGAGGATAATCTCCATGACATCTTCAACGGTTTTGTCATAGATGCTCTTGGATTCTTCCTGCAAAATATGCGCCGGGATGTGGCCTCGGTCTGGGTTGGGCTTTAAATCTATGGCGTTGGCGCTAGGTGTCGATGACCTCCCCAATTCCTGGGGGTCAATGTCGACGAGATACAAAGTACCATCAGTGCCTTGGACAATACGCTGTGGTGTACTTCCAGAAGTCGTTTGCATCCGGATAGGATCATCGCCTGCAAGTTTGGTGGACGTATTTTCATTCTGGTTCGGCCTGGGGATATAATAACCACCGCCTTGGCCATCGAGAACCACATCATCGTTGCTATGATCGGCCGGAATCGTCCAATTGCCATGCTCGTCTTGTGTGGCGATATAAATGTTTCCATTCCCGTCTTGGGCAGCGTTTTGAGACGTTTGTGGATATTGAAGCGGGTTGGTGCCAGAGTCCTCTAGCATGCCCGCCCCTAGGCCTTCTTTTCTATACTGCTCCAGGCGTTCTTTGTCTCTGAAGCTCATCTCCTTGCCGGTGGAAT
>CAIYWZ010000078.1 GCA_903930075.1 uncultured Alphaproteobacteria bacterium
GCGGCTTCCGCAACATCAACGACGCACAAGACTTTTGCACAATCCGCGGCTTCATTTCCACCAACCGAAAACAAGGCAATCCAATATTCCAAGCAATCCAAAAAGCAACGGCTTAATGATTACATACCTGGGGAGTTACAATTAATCTCTTCCCCCGTTATTTTTACTCTTGACACTCTCCTAATTAGAGTGCTAATATCTTTATCAGCACTCGGAATGATTGAGTGCTTAAATTGTAACGATTCATTTACATCAAGGAGTTAAAAAATGAAATTTAGACCTTTACATGACCGCGTTTTGATTAAGCGCATCGAAAAAGATGAAAAAACTGCAAGTGGGATCATTATTCCAGATACAGCCAAAGAAAAGCCCATTGAAGGATCTGTTGTTGCCGTTGGAAGTGGCGTGCGCACAGATGATGGAAAAATTCTGCCTTTGGATGTAAAAGTCGGAGATGTTGTGATTTTTGGTAAATGGTCCGGAACTGAGATCAAGGTTGATGGCGAAGAATATCTTGTGATGAAGGAATCCGACATCATGGGTGTCAGAGCCGCAGCATAATTACAGCAGCGTAAAATTAGAAATTTAAGGAGAACATAAAAAATGTCAACAGCAAAAGAAATTAAGTTTAGTGCTCAAGCAAGAGAAAAAATGCTCAGAGGCGTGGATATTTTGGCCGATGCGGTTAAGGTCACATTAGGTCCAAAGGGGCGTAATGTCATTATAGAGAAGTCCTTTGGCGCGCCAAGAATCACAAAAGACGGCGTCAGCGTTGCCAAAGAAATCGATTTGGCGGATCGTTTTGAAAACATGGGCGCCCGTATGGTCCGTGAAGTTGCATCCAAGACATCTGATTTGGCAGGAGATGGCACAACAACAGCCACCGTTTTGGCCCAGGCCATTGTCCGCGAAGGCGTACGCGTTGTGGCAGCTGGCATGAACCCCATGGATGTTAAGCGCGGCATTGATTTGGGCGTAGCTTCCGTTGTGGAATACCTCAAGTCCATTTCCAAGCCAATTTCCACCAATGATGAAGTTGCTCAAGTGGGAACAATTTCTGCCAATGGCGATAAAGATGTGGGCGCGATGCTCGCCCGTGCCATGGAAAAAGTGGGCCGTGAAGGCGTGATCACCATTGAAGAAGCCAAGTCTTTGGAAACAGAGCTTGAAATCGTTGAAGGTATGCAATTTGACCGCGGATATATCTCACCTTATTTCGTCACAAATTCTGATAAAATGGTCTGCGAACTTGAAAATCCATTCATTTTGATTTTCGAAAAGAAGCTTGGCGGTTTGCAACCTCTCCTTCCAGTACTCGAAGCCATCGTTCAATCCACACGTCCTTTGCTCGTGATTGCAGAAGATGTTGAAGGTGAAGCTTTGGCAACACTTGTTGTCAACAAGCTCCGCGGTGGACTTAAAGTTGCAGCAGTCAAGGCTCCAGGTTTTGGCGATCGCAGAAAATCCATGCTTGAAGATATTTCGATTTTGACAAAAGGCACCGTGATCAGTGAAGATTTGGGCATGAAGCTTGAAAATGTAACGATCGACATGCTGGGTCATGCAAAGAAAGTTGTGATCACCAAGGATGCAACAACAATTGTTGATGGCGCTGGAGAAAAAGATCATATCGCTGCACGCTGCGCCCAAATTCGCGCACAAATCGAAGATACAACCTCTGATTATGACCGTGAAAAGCTCCAAGAACGTTTGGCAAAGCTCTCAGGCGGCGTTGCGATCATTCGCGTGGGCGGATCGACCGAAATTGAAGTCAAAGAACGCAAAGACCGCGTTGAAGATGCCATGCATGCAACACGAGCAGCCGTTGAAGAAGGCGTTGTTCCAGGGGGCGGAGTTGCTCTTTTGCGCAGCATCAAGTCTTTGGACAATGTTAAGACACTCAATGACGATCAACGTGTAGGCGTGGATATTATCAGAAGGTCCTTGCAAGCACCGGCACGTCAGATCTCCACAAACGCGGGGATGGACGGTTCTGTCATCGTTGGCAAGATCTTGGAAAATGACACCGTCAACTTTGGTTTCGATGCACAATCCTGCCAATACGGCGACATGGTCAAGAGCGGCATCATCGACCCAACCAAGGTTGTGCGTACAGCCCTTCAAGACGCAGCCTCCATTGCTTCCTTGCTCATCACAACTGAAGCCATGATTGCTGAAATCCCAGAAAAGAAATCCTCTTCTGCGCCAAACGGCGGCGGAATGGGTGGCATGGGCGGAATGGGCGATATGGGTTTCTAAACCTCGATCGAACATTTTGAAGTTCTAAACATACAAAAAACGCCCCGGTCTCTTTTTCCGGGGCGTTTTTTAATTTAACATTTATTGTAAAGATTATTTATTTTTCTAGAGATCTGATTCAGAAATAGAAGTATCAAGTGTTTCTACCACATTTTCTGTCACAACGGGCACATCCGGTGTTTCTGCCACATCTTCTGTTACAACAGGCACATCAAGTGTTTCTGCCACATCTTCTGTCACAACAGGCACATCAAGTGTTTCTGCCACATCTTCTGTCACAACAGGCACATCAGGTGTTTCTACAACATCTTCTGTCACAACAGGCACATCAGGTGTTTCTGCCACATCTTCTGTCACAACAACGGACACGTCAGGTGTTTCTATCAGATCTAAGGTTACAACGGATGCATCAGGTGTTGGTATTGGATATGTCGTCACAACCAGTGTGGGTGTTGTTGGCGCAGATGTAACGAGTGCCGGATCATTTATAACGAGCGCATTTGTAGGCGTTGTCGTCGTATCCACGTCATCTGCCGGTGGAGGTGTTACTGCTAGAATTGTTGACGCACTTAGAGAGTTTTGCGCATCTTCATCATATGCTGTGGGCACTGGAGAGGGTGATCGGCTGACCACTGGACTTTCTGTTGGAGAATCAAAGACCACATCCAAATCAGCAAAAAATTCCAATACATCAGAATATTCACTCGAACCGTCTGAAAGAGTTACACTAACAGAACGCTGGCCATTCTTGTGTTTGTGAATATGACCTTTAATTTTTGGACTAGAATCTGTGTCTAGGATAAACTCCTCCGTTCCACTTCCATAAACTTCTAATCCAATAATACTGCTGACAACAAACGCTAAAACTTTTGACTTCATAGTTTCCTCCTCAGGATGTTTGATAATTGATTGAATTGTTCATAGTCAACACAAGACAAAGTCATCCCGTTTAAGAATGATCCTGTAATTTTTTCATGAATTGTTGCTATGTATTCAGAATTAACGGTCAAAAATTAACAAAAGATTAACAGGGCAGATTTTTCAGTTGAATTCCTAGTTTTTTATTTTATAGTAATCTACAAATAGTTATTTAAAAGGATAAAAATGAAAAAAAGAAATTTTGTAAGCATCATTTGCATGCTCCTCATCCATGGTCAAACCTTGAGTGCCATTGATATTTTTAAACCCGTGGCTGTACTTACAACCCTTTATTGCGGGATAGTTGAATCTTTTACTCCCCTGCCCCATCGACACTTAGAAAAATCTCTTTATGCACGGCCTTTTCAAAGAACAAACGCAGATGAGAGCCCTTATACGTATCAAAATTTTTCAAGAAGTTTATCCGGCATTGAAAACTCAATCCACAAAGGCGCCAATCCAGAACAAATTGATGTGCATTTGGCTTCTGTACTCATGATCGCTGGAATGAATATAGATTTGCGCCCTGAAGATCAGATTAAAGCCGCCCAGTTGTATATAAAAAACAACAATCCTGAAACGGCAATAGAGATCTTAAAAGAGGTCATTAATGAGAATCTCCTTACGGAAAATTTATCTTGGCCTGTGCATTTAAAGTGTATATGCAATCAATTAGAAGCCCTCAGGACACTGGCTTCTTTAAAGAAAGAATATACATTTATTAAAGATAATCTTGATAAGATCAAAGACATCACGACCCTCGCGCCACGAGACCGATTAAATATTGCCAAGATTTACTTAAGTATTCAAGAACAGAAAAATGCTGTTATCATTTTAAAAGATCTCAGTTTCTCAAATCCTGGCAATCCCATCGATCATGAAGCGCGTTCATTTTTGCAAGATTTAGACAAAAAAGAAACGTATGGTCTATAACATTTGACTTGATAAAAAGTCCTTTAAGGATATGATTTAAGATTAAAAACATGAATCCTAAAGGATGAAAAATGAAAAAAAGAAATTTTATGAGTATAACTGTGACATCCCTGATGTATGTTCAAAGCGTAAACGCCTTTGATGTTTTTAAACACACGGTTCTATTTACGGCCCTTTATTACACAGTTCTTGAGTCTTTTGCACCACCCTCTCTCAAAAACTTAGAGAGATCTCTTCCACGCACACGTCTTTTTCAAGAACCAAGCCCAGGTGAAGACTTTGATCCTTATGAAAAATTTTTAAACGATTTTAGAAATATTGAAAACTTAATAAAAACAGAAGGCAACTGGGAAGGAATTTATAGTAAGTTAGATTCTCTACTCATGACTGCAGGAATGCAAGGGGTTTTGGGCCATGAAGATAAGATGAAAGCTGCGCAGTTATTTTTAAAAATCAACACCCCTGAAATGGCAAGAGAGCTCTTAAAAGAGGCCATCGATGAAAACCCCCTTCCTCAAAATATATTCTGGCGTGAGGGAGCACAGTGGATTTCTACGCAATTAGAAGCTCTTAATACGCTCGCTTCCTTAGATAAAGACCCCGTATTCATTAAAAAAAATCTCGATAAAATCAAAGATATGAAGGCATTGACACCAGAAAATCAGTTAAATATTGCCAAGCTTTATTTAAAGATTGAACACCCCAAAAAGGCGATTTTAATTCTAGAAGATCTCAGTTCCTTAAAACGTGGCGACCCCATTGCATATAAAGCGCGTGAAATTCTGTCAAGAATACTGTATCGTGATTCGTGAGTTTTATTGGATCAAGAGCCCTTTCAGAGGATGATTTAAAATCAAAAACATGAATAATAAAGGATGAAAAATGAAAAAAATAAATTTAATAACAATCGTTTGCACAGTCGCTCTATGGGGTCAAAATGTCCATTGCGTTGATCTGTTGAAGTTTACAGTTTTAGGCACAGCTTTTTTGGGAACGCTTGAATCTTTTAACCCCTCACCTCATAAACGATTTTCAATCACTTTTGATGCGCATCCTTTTGGACAAAAACAAGAAGAAAAGCAGGATCTTTACGCAGAATTTTTAAACGAGTTAGGTGCCGTTCAAGACAAAATGAACACCCCATACGAGGCTTTTGCAAGGGGACTCAAACATGAAGAGTGCTTATCTTGTATTCATGGGGTCATAAGAACAAAAAAAGTCTCAGAACTCAAAGTTGTCCTTGGGGAACTCATGGATGCCTATAGGGAAGAAATTGATGCCGATTTATCGTTCATATTGGCGCTTGAAAAAGATCTCGATTTAGGCCTTGAAAAAAAACTTGAAGTTGCGCGTTTATTTTACAACAATCATGATCACGAAACCACAATGGAGATCACAAAAGAAATCATCGATATAGACTTGCCAAAAACCTTATCCTCTCTTGGAAAAGCACAATGGAATATGCATAAGCAGGAAGCTCAAATCGCACTTTCTTTTTTTGAAGAAAAACAAAAAAGTCATTATCTTCACGTGAATTTTTTAGATGACTTAAGGAATGTTGAAAACAAAATAAACGCACTCAAACAAGAGAGAAAATCTTTAAAAACCTCGCAGCCAACCCCTATGTCAAAAGAAGATATGGTCCTATATTTAGCCTCTACATCCATGCTTAAAGAAAAGGAAAAAAAGATAAATGTAGGGTTAACGTCTATACTCACAGTTGCAAGAATACAACTCGATTTAAGAACTGGGGATTACCTCAGAGTTGCAGATTTATTTTCTCAAAATAATAATCATGCAGCCGAAATTACCATAAAAAAGAAAATCAAACGGGGAGACGAAGATTTTTAAATTTTACTTGATAAAAACTATTCAAGTATGTTATTTATAAAGAATGAATGGAGTTTTTGATTGAATATTTCTGGTATTTCCCCACGCCTAACATTTTTTGATTATACCTTTAAAAATGTAGACCTTTTACGCGCTGTTTTTTTGCACCCCAGTTTGGGGTCTATTCGCAGCAAAATGAAAGAAAAAAATGCTATTTCCTTTGACAGGTTAGAATTTTTGGGGGACCGGATTTTAGGTCTTGTGGTTGCCCAAATGCTTTTTGAAAAATATCCCGAGCTTGATGAGGGCGGCCTATCTTTAAGATCCTCAAGTTTGGTGCGTATGGAGAGTTTATATCGGGTTTGCGTGGAAAGTGGACTGAGCTTGCATATTCAGCACGAGCTGCCCCCCCATGAAAAAACAGGGAAAAATCTTTTGGCCGATGCCATGGAGGCGTTCCTTGCTGCTCTTTATTTGGATGGGGGCTTGGATGTGGTGACAAAATTTATTCACTTATATTTTGAACCCCTTTTAGAAGACGCGGGTCGTGATATGAAGCCTGCAAAAACTTACCTGCAGGAACTGGCCCATCAAAAAAACTTAGGGGGACGGCGGCCTTTATATACCATACTCTCCCAGGAAGGGCTCCAGCACCTCCCCACCTTTCATATAGAGGCCAGTATCCAAGGAACAGAATACAGGGCAAGTGCCTTTGGATCTTCCATTAAAGAAGCCGAAAATTTGGCGGCAACCGCGCTTTTAGAAATTATTAAGGACATCAAATGACAGACAAAAAATCCTCCTTCATCGCCATTATTGGCCAAACCAATGCGGGAAAATCTACACTTTTAAATACGCTGATCGGAAAAAAGGTCAGCATCATCTCCCATAAAGTCCAAACGACACGGCGAAAAATCCTTGGGATTTGCATCAAAGATGACACCCAGCTTGTTTTCATCGACACTCCTGGCATTTTTAAGGCCAAAAACCGCCTGGAAAAAGCCATGGTTCAAGCTGCCTGGGATTCGATTTACGATGCAGATCAAATTGTTTTGATTGTGGATGCGGCCAAAAACGACCTTTCCGTGTCTTTATCCGTGGCGGAAAAATTTAAAGAGACAAAAAAACCAAGGGTTCTTGTGCTCAATAAAGTGGATCTTTTACAAAAAGAAAAACTTCTTGAAATCATTACCAAATTCGCCCCCTTAAATTTTGATCATATTTTCATGATTTCCGCCACAAAAGGCGATGGCATTGGGGACCTTGTTCAAACATTATGCCAAAACAGCCAACCCGGCCCTTGGTTTTATATGGAAGATCAAAGCAGCGATCTTTCAAACCAAGTTCAGGCAGAGGAAATGACAAGAGAGAAAATCTATGAATTCCTACACCAAGAACTGCCCTATTCTATCCATGTGGTCACACAAAATTTTGAAATCCTCCCCAAAGGTGAGATAAAAATCACCCAGTCTATTGTCGTTGAACGCGACAGTCAACGGGGCATTGTCCTTGGGGAAAGAGGCGCCAAACTCAAAACCATCGGCACATCTGCCCGCAAAGAAATGGAAGCCCTCTTTGGAACAAAAGTCCACCTTTTCCTCCACGTGACCGTGGATGAAAAATGGCAAAACCGTAAGAGTTATTACGACCAACAGGGCTTAGATTTTGAATCTTAAAAGTTCTCAATCTCATTCATTTTTTGGATTCTTTCAGGAATCAATTTAACCGACCAAGGATCCCTAGAAAGGTCTTCATGGGCAGATTTTGCGTACTTTTTGGCAAAATCCACATACAGTAAAGCCAGTTCTTCATGGACCATCCCGCGGCCAATTGTGATAATCTCGAAGGGAAGGCTTTCATTTTCTGCGATGAGTTCATATTCCTGCGATAATTCCTTTTGAATAGAAAGGGCTTTTTCAATGTCTCCAAGGGAACGCAAGGCTCTGGCCATTCCCCATTTTCCACCCCTTGAAATAATTGAATCACCGCGCACTTCCCCATATTTTTTACAAGCTTCAAAGGCATCATAGGCTTTTTGATATTCCTGAGATTCAAGATAATTTTGAGCCAGATTATTATGCAGCGCCCCCAGCCAAGAAAATGCCTTTGGATTTTGACTCTTTTTTGCAAGCTCAATGGCCTTTTGATTCCAAGCAATCTTATCGTTCGTCTCTTGTACAACGATTGCTATCATATGGGCGGCATTGATCGTATTCCCATCGAATCCATGCTCTGCGCTGAGTTTCCAGGATGCTTCGAATAAAGGTAGCGCCGCATCAATATCATCTGCCTGATGAAAAACTCTGCCCCGCTCAAGCAAAATTCTAATCCTTGCCAATGTATAATCAGGCGTTAAAAGTCCTTCCGCATGATCCAAAGTTCCATGGGCAATCTCAAATTTTTTCTGCATCGCTTGGGCCAAAGCAACTTGAGAGAGAATTTGTAAATAAATAGACTTATCCGCCAAAGCTTCCGCCTGAGGCAAAAGATCACTCAAATTTTTTTCAATATCCACCGGATTTCCAGTGAAAAGATCATCAAATTTTTCTAAAGCAGTACTTGCTTGAATCCCAAATGTCATCATAACTCCTATCATTGTTAAAGATAAAATTTTATACATTAATTTTAAACCTTTTTCCACCTCTTCTTCCTCTTCTTCAAATTTTTTCTCAAGAGCATCTATGGTTCAGGAATTTTCTTCGCCTTCGGCCGCATCGGTGGTGGGATTAAACTATCGCGGGAGACGCGTCATTTTTTATTTCATGTTTTAGGGTTTCGAGTTCTTCTAGAGAGATTTTGGTGATCTCTAAAATGAGATCGTCTGGAAGCCCTTTGATCAGCATCGCAGCTGCGTTTTTGAGATTGGCTGCTTTTTCTCCCTCCTCACGTCCCTCTTCAAGTCCCTCCTCACGTCCCTTTTCCACACCCCTGGCATGCGCCTTCTCCGATTCCACCTGAAGCGTATGCTCAAAATCCTCTCTTGCAAAGGCGGCCATGAGGTATTCGTGCATTTGGGTGTCGGTGTAGTGGTAGCGCTCAAGGATACCATAGGCTTTTTCCACGATGGTTCCGTGGCAATTTTCGGGGATATCGTTGTCTTTGTAGGTATTTTTGAGGAAATAAATCCATTTATCCTCTAAAGTTTCGAGCTCATTTTTTCCCTTTTGAAACTTGGGGAGTTCCAGGAAATAGAACATAAACGCATCGAAACTTTGCTTTCCCGTTTGATGATTGGTGATGCTGTGGAGCGAGACGCACTCTTGTGTTTCCTTAAACTCAATATGATCCAGGATGGCAACAACGATGACGGATTTCAGTTTTGCATAATCGATTCCCTCACCCAGTTGTCCCACATACGTTCTTGAGGCGTAGAAGACCGTACGGTTGAGGAAATTGGCGGTTTTGGCCACCTGCATTTCCACAATATACTTAATGTCCCGTTGATCCTTGCACAAAATATCCAGAATCGAGATCTTTTTTCCCTCATACAGCGGCGCTTGGGTTGGGGAAAGGAACTCCACGCTTTGGATGCGCTTATCCCCTTCGAGCTTGAGTAGCGAATTTAAAAAGTCGATCAAGATGTCTTTATGATCCTCGCTTCCAAAAATTTTCTTGAAGGCGTAATCATTTTTAGGATCAAGAAACCGGTTCATTGTTTTTCTCCTTATACATTCCTAAATATACCATAATTTCTGGATAAATGCCATATTTTTTGTAACCAAAATTAGGGCAAAAACCCGTGGATGTTGACGGTGTTGTTTTTTGCGTCAAAGAGGCTCAAGATGGTCTTTGAATGAAATTTTATTTTATCTGATATTTTGGGATCATTTGCGATTTCGTGAAGCATTTCGATGGATTTTTCAGGGTTGATTCCCAAAAGTATTCTGGCGATATCTATTTTGTAAATCTGGAGAAAATTGGGGGATTTCATTATTTTTTCTGCCGTTTCCTCTACAAAAATATAATTTTGTGGGCTTGAGGCCAGTGTCTTGAGAATGCTGATTCTGTCTAAAACGGAAAGGGCCTTGTGATCGTAGAAGGGAGTCGACAGTTCTTTTAGAATTTCAATGGTTTTATCAAGTCTATTAATTTGGGCAAATTGTTCTGCGATATACCATTTTTCAAGGGCAGAAATTCTTGGTTCTTCTAAAAAAACAGTTAAAAATACAGAGATTTTCCCGTGATCTCCGCCGGCATAAAGGATTAAATCAATGGCGTTTAAATATTCCTCAACCTTAAGATCTGGCGTTTCCAAAACCTCTAAAGCAAATTGGTGAGATTTTGCAAGATCCCCCATGTTTTTAAAATATTTTCCAAGGAAAATTTTACCTTGCAGGTCCACTCTTGACATATCGAGCCGATCAAAATTTTTGACAATATGCGTGAATGTATCCTGACGAATCTCTTCTGGCAATTTAAACGGCGTGGCTAAAGACAGAGGGAGCTGGGCAGAATGACCTACCATACTCAAAGCAAGAAGCACGCCCCACTCAAATTTCATCTTTAATGTCCTTTATATATAGATCACTTATTTAAGAACTATAGAGGAAATGTATTAACAATCCATGAATCAATCTTGTCTTGAATCTCAAGAAGATCCTGCCAGACGGTGCGTTTTTGTAAAGGTGAGCGCAGGACATAGGCGGGGTGGTAAAGGGGGATGGTTTTGATGGTGTGTGAACCTATGGTAAAATCGTTCCAAACCCCGTGCATCTTGGTGATGGGGAGGTCCTTTTGGAGGATGGTTTTAAGGGCCGTGGCACCCACCAGAATGAGAATTTTAGGCGCGATCAGCTCGATGTGTTTGATGATAAAGGGCCGAAAAACAGCCATTTCCGCAGGGGTGGGTGTGCGATTCCCGGGGGGCCTGTAGGGGAGAATATTTGTGATATAGATATTTTTCTCTCTGGCAAGGCCAATGGTTGAAAGCATCCTATCCAGGAGTTTCCCGCTCATCCCCACAAAGGGTTTGCCTTCTCTATCCTCATCAGCCCCAGGTGCTTCACCGATGATCATAACTTTTGCCCCAGGGTTTCCGTCGGAAAAGACAAGGTTTGTGGCCATTTTTTTCAAATCTGATCCATCAAAGGCTACAATGGCGGCCTTTAATTCCTCGAGAGAGCCAATGTTATCGCAGGATTTCTGAGCCGTCTCCACGAGTGCCGGGGTTTTGACCAAAGGCATGGAAGAAACAACAGGCGTTGGACTGTCCCCTGCTTTCTTTTTCGCCCGCACAATGGCAAAAGTCTTGGTCTTTTCAAAAATATGTTCAGGAACGGAAGAAAAAATCTCCGTGATCCCTAAATCAGCGTGCAGTTGAAGGTACTCCTTAATTTCTTTTAGATCGTGTGACACGGGGGTCTTTTATCCTTTTGAATGATTCAATTTATATTTGTTTAGAGATACCTTTTTTTGCTAAAGATTGCAACATCGTTTAATATAGAGTATAGTGTTCTTATTTAATTTTGTAAGGAGTGTTGTTTAAAATGAAAGATTTTCGTATCCCTGTGCATCCAGAAGGCTGGCCGTTTATTGCAGGGTTTTTAGCTGTTTCTGCTCTTTTTGGTATTTTTTGGCCATCCTTAGGGCTTTTTGGATTGGCCTTGAGCAGCTGGTGTATTTACTTCTTTCGGGATCCTGACCGTTTTACTCCCGCAAGACCAGGATTGATCGTTGCGCCAGCCGATGGCATTGTTGCCAAAATCGAGCAGGTTCCTTTGCCCAAAGAACTTGAAATTGGCGATGAAGTCCGCACGCGCGTTTCTATTTACCTTAATGTTTTTGATGTCCATGTCACCCGCATGCCAGCAGCTGGTGCGGTGAAGAAAATTTTTTATTTTCCAGGACTTTTCTTAAGGGCTTCTTTGGATAAAGCCAGCGAGCTCAATGAGCGTTATGCCACATCCCTGGAACTTGAAGATGGGTCGGATTTGGTTGTTGTGCAAATCGCAGGGCTGATTGCAAGGCGCATTAAAAATGAGCTTGCCGAAGGTAAGACCGTGGAGCGGGGCGCGCGCTTTGGCATCATTCGCTTTGGCAGCCGGGTGGATCTTTACCTTCCTAAAGATGTGGAGCCGCTTGTACTCGAAGGTCAGCGTATGATTGGCGGGGAGACAGTTATTGCCGGATCTTAAGGAAAAATTTAAGTCCGTTCGAGAGGTGGGGCACAATGTGGGGGAGCGTTTAAAAGTTTTTCGCCTGAGTCGCCTCATTCCCAATATTGTGACCCTTGCGTCCCTTTGTTCCGGGGTCACATCGCTGCGATTTTCCTTGGAAGGAAAATATGAAATCGCCATGCTCTTTATCCTTATCGCCGCCGTTTTGGATGGCTTAGATGGTAGGCTCGCAAGGCTTTTAGGCGGGGAGAGCCGCTTTGGCGCAGAACTTGATTCCCTGGCGGATTTTGTGAATTTTGGGGTTTCGCCTGCACTGATGCTTTATCTCCATTCTTTAAAAAACCTGGATTCTTTAGGCTGGGGCGCTGTTTTGATCTATGTGGTCTGCGCGTCCCTGCGCCTTGCAAGATTTAACGTGATCAGCATTGAGGAAGAGCATTCCTTAGATAAAAAGGAACTTACGATGAAATCTCCACCTGGTTTTTTCCTGGGAGTTCCCATCACCATCGCCGGTTTTTTGGTATTGATGCCCTTATTTTTATCCGTGAATCAAACAGTTTCTATCGTTGTACACCCTTTCATCACGGCCTTTTGGATGTTTTTTGTCTCCTTTTTAATGGTGAGCCGTTTGTTTATTTTTTCGTTCAAAAAGATGTATATTGAAAAAACCGCAATTCTGCCGATTTTGCTGGGGGTGGTGGTGACCATGACATTGATGCTGGAGTCGCCCTGGCTCACGCTTTTTTTCATTGGCGCCATATATGTGGCCTGTATTCCCATCAGTCATAAAAAAGGTAAGCTTTTTATTCATGATTAAAGAAAATTTAGCTCTAGCTTATCGTATTCTGGCCCATATGCAGCTCGATGATGCAACCTACACCCATCTTTCCGCAAGATCCGCAGAAAGGGATTCCTATTATATTTACCCCTTTGGACTGTTATTTGAAGAGGTCACAGCAGATAACCTTTTGAAGGTCTCGTTAAATGGAGACATTTTAGAAGGGGCCGAATACCAATATAACCGCACAGGCTATACCATCCACGGCAGCGTCTACGCCCATCGCCCCGATATCAACGCCGTTTTCCACCTCCACACCCCCGCAACCGTTGCCGTCTCCACTTTAGAAAAAGGCCTGCAGCCTTTAAGCCAGTGGGCCTTACATTTTTACAACCGTATCGCCTACAGCGCTTACGATTCCCTGGCGCTAAATATGAACCAAGGGGAAAACATCGTTCAGGATCTGGGTTATAAAAACGTCATGCTTATGCGCCATCACGGCATGCTCACCTGCGGCAAAACGATCCACGAAGCCCTCTTTTACACCCACCACCTCGAACTTGCCTGCAAAACCCAAATGATGATCCTGGCCGCAAATCAGCCTTTCCTGGAACTCTCCCCAGAACTTTGCGGAAAAACAGTTCAGGATCTTCTTTCCTTCGAAAAAGACCTCGGAAAACGCGACTGGGAAGCCTGGGTACGTAAACTTTCCTGATGTTTCTTAAGTCCGCTCTTTTGTCTAAAATACCTAATGCGCACCTGCTTTTTCTAAAAGTTCTATGATCTGGGTATACCCCTTTTCTTTGGCATCTTGCAGGGGAGTCTGTGCGTTCAAAATCGCTCTTTTCCTGTTGGGGTTTGCGCCTTTTCCAAGTAAAAATCCCACAATTTCCACATGACCGTTTAAGGCAGCCACATTCAACGCAGGGACGCCGCCAGGGCCGGGGATGACGGTATCTATGCCGACTTCATCGATTAAACGCCGGGCCGTATCTAAATCTCCATTGACGCAGGCCTCATAAAGAGTCTTTGCAAGAAGCTTCTCTTGACCATGATTTTGAGTCTGACTGTCTGCGGCATAAGCATCCACGGAAAACATCAACATCAATCCCATCCATATTCTGATCATTTCTTTTTCTCCTTTAAGTTTTTGATAAAGTCTATTGTTAAAAATAACATAAAAATCTTAATTTTTATAATTTAATTCTTGCTTTCACTTTGATCGTTTTGCCGCCTTTTTCAGCTGTGACACCCATGAGGATGGCGGTGACGGGGGATTTTCCGAGTTTGTGGTGGGATATAATGAGGGCGCAATTGGGTTTGAGTTTTGCCTCAAAGGCGCGCATCAAACGGAAAGTGATGGTTTTAGAAAAATTTTCCATCTCCTTATATCTTTCCAGACGTTTTTTGGCAAATTCTTTTGCTTGCTTACCTCTGGCAGAGTCAAAAAAAGAGACGTGAGGGTTGAAGTCAGGGTTGAGATTTGGGGAAGAAATATCTTCCAAAGCAATGGTTTGAATCATGGTCTGTTTACTCTTTATGTTGGTTTTGATTCTTCTATTTAATCAAAAATTAGACTATTTGTCAATATTTTTTCATAAAAATGATTTATTTTCATGCAGAACATCTTGAGATGGATTCAATCAAATTAAAAAGATTGAATCTTTGGGAAAAATATTGCATAAACTTAAAGGTAGATTATTTTTGTATATAAAGGAGGTAAATTCGTGTTTAAATTTCTAAAATATGTGATGATGGTGGGGCTTTTGAGCTCTTGTGATTCTAAAAAAAATGAGAATACTCTTTTTCTTTTAACGTCCGCGGACAATCCTCCTTATCAGTTTGTGGATTCGCGCAATGGGAAAATTGATGGGTTCGAAATTGAGCTGGCCCGGGAAATTGCAAGGCGCATGAACATGGATTTAGAAGTCACGGATACGCCTTTTTCAACGTTGATTGCAGGCCTGCATGCGGGCAAAGGCGATGTGGCCATGTCTGCCATCAGTAGGACGGAAGAGCGGGAAAAAGAGGTTGATTTTTCAGCCTCCTATCACGAGGCTATCCCCACGCTGATTTCAAAGGATAAAATAGAGGCCAAATCCTACGAGGATTTAAAGGGCAAACATGTGGGCGTTCAGCTGGGCTCTGTGTATGATATTGCATTTAAAAATTTGGTTTTGTCTGACCCTGAGTTTAAGATTAAGGTTGTGTCTTTGAGCCTGACGGGTGAGCTTTTGCAAGAGGTGAAAAAGGGTAAAATTGACTGCATGATCGTTGATGGCATTGTTGCGCAAAATTACGCCAAACAGGGCTTTTTTGCCATGCCTTTGACCGGGCAAAAGGTCGATGCCTATAGCGCCGCCTTTCCTAAGGGATCGATTATTTTTAAGAAATTTAACGAGGTTTTGGAAGTTTTGCGTAAAGAAGGCTTTATTGACCGCCTGACGCAAAAATGGCTTTTTGAGGCGCCTTCAAAATTGGCCTCGAAGTGACACCCAAATGAGGTTTGGTGAAATTGCCCCATCCATTCCCTTCATTTTGGAGGGGATGAAAGTCACGCTCTCTTATGCCGGAATTTCCGTGGTTTTGGGATTTATTTTAGGCCTGGGGCTGACCTTTGTGAAGCTTTCCTCAAAAAAATGGGTCAGGTTTCTGGGCGCCGCCTACACATCCATTTTCCGGGGAACGCCTTTAATCCTGCAGCTTGCCTTGATTTATTATGCATTGCCCCAGGTTTTTGACATCAGCCTTTCGGCCTTTCAAGCAGGGGTTTTGACCTTTAGCCTGAATTCTGCCGCCTATTCTTCCGAAATCATCAAAGCTGGAATCGAGAGCATCGATAAAAGCCAAAGGGAAGCGGCTATGGTTTTAGGGGTTTCGCACATAGATATGATGAAAGATATCATTTTGCCCCAGACTTTCCGGCGAATTCTGCCTTCCCTGGTGAACGAGACCATCGATTTACTCAAAGAATCCGCCATCGTCTCGACAATCGGAGAAGCCGACCTGTTGCGCCGTGCCACCATGGTTTCGGCCGAAAAATACACCTACCTCGAACCACTTATTATCGCAGGGCTTTGCTATTATGTCATGGTGATGACGCTGACCATTTTGGCCAAGAAATTGGAGAAGAGATTGAATTATTGATTCATTTGTGTTATAATAATTCTATTATGTTAATGAAGGATTGACGCCAAATGTCAAAGTACCAAGACCCCACAAACCATTATGCGTTTAAAAAATTGTTTCAAGATGAAACACGGCTGATCTCCACCATGCCGTCATCTTCGAAAACGAAAGTTTTCGCAGATCTCCCTTGTGTTCATACAACTTCCTTTGTGCGTGGGGAGAGCAAGGAGATCCCGGCAAATCTAACGATTTCAAGGATGACCCGAGATCGGGGAGGATTGGGCCGAACCTTCATTCAAATACCCACCATGCCGTCATCTTCGAAAACGCATGTTTTTGGAGATCTCCCTTGTGTTCATACAACTTCCTTTGTGCATGGGGAGAGCAAGGAGATCCCGGCAAATCTAGCGATTTCAAGGATGACCCAAGATCGGGGGAAATATTAAATGAATATCCAAGAAATCCCCTTAACGCCAGCTTTAAAAGAACATATTGAAAAAGGATTTTCCCAGCATGCCATTGAGCAGGTTGGTGTGGATGGATTTAACGAGTATATTGCTTTCCAGGTTGAAGATGAAGGCGTTTATAAGGGGGTCATCACGGTAAGATTGTTCTGGGGACAATTGTACATTGCCTATTTGTTTGTTGAAAAAGCGTATCGTGGGCAAAGAATTGGGGAAGCTTTAATGACGCATGCTCTTGAATTTGGAAAATCGAAGGGATGTACGTTTGCGTTTCTTCAAACCATGAGTTTTCAAGCCCCAAATTTTTATGAAAAACTTGGATTTAAAATTGATTTTGTGCGTCCTGGATATTTACCTGGGTATTCAAGCCAGACAAGTTTTTATTATCTATCGAAAGGAATTGTTTAAGTTGATCCAAGCCCAAAATCTGACCAAATCTTTTGGTCCAAAAGCCGTTTTAAAAGACATTTCCTTCCATATACATAAAGGCGAGGTGGTGTCTCTTTTGGGGAGTTCGGGGTCGGGGAAGACGACGCTTTTGCGCTGTTTGAACAAGCTCGAATCTTTTGAAGCGGGGGATATTTTGATTAAAGGCGTTCATATTAAAGACATGAAACCCCAAAAGGTTGCGCTGGATTTGGGTGTGGGGATGATTTTTCAAGGATTTAATCTCTTTGACCACAAAACGGTGATGGAAAATCTTTTATATGCGCCCTCGCTCCAGAAATTAGACGTTAAAGATAAGGCGCGCGAACTTTTGGAAAAGTTTGATTTAACCTCCCTTGCAAACGCTTACCCCTCATCCCTTTCCGGGGGGCAAAAGCAACGGGTGGCGATTTTAAGGGCCCTGTTGCTGGAGCCTTCTGTTTTGCTCTTTGATGAGCCAACCTCTGCCCTGGACCCTGAAAATGTGAGCGATGTGGTTCAGTTGATCAAAGAGTTAAAAGATTTGGGGATGACCATGGTTATTGTCTCCCACGAGCTCAATTTCATCAAAAATGCCGCAACGCGTGTTTTGTTCCTGGACGAGGGATCCATCATTGAAGATGCAAGCGTGGAGACTTTCTTTGCAGAGCCCAAAACGCAGCGCGCGCAAAATTTCCTCAAACATTTTTTATATTAAAGGAGTCCCTATACATGACCATTGCCACCATTGCGACGATTGCCATTATTCTTGCCGCGGGCAAAAGTTCAAGAATGAAATCGGATAAAAGTAAGGTTCTGCATAAAATCGGCCACAGGTCTTTGATTGGGCATGTTTTGGCGCTGACGGAGCAAGCCGTTGTCGTTGTCTCCCCGGAGTCAAAAGATATACAAGAGGAAGTTTTAAAATCCTTTCCAGGGACAACCTTTGCCATCCAAGATCCGCCCCTTGGCACAGGGCACGCCGTTAAAACCGGATTTGATACACTCCCAGAAATAGGCGAGAATATTCTCATTCTCTACGGCGACACTCCGCTTTTAACCAAAGAAACCATCGATCAGCTTTTAGCGTCAAATGCCCATTGTACGCTCCTTGCCATGGAACCCAGGAATCCCGATGGATATGGCCGGATTGTTCAGGATATCCAGGGAAATGTCTTACGTATTGTCGAGCACAACGATGCAAGCCTTCAAGAGCGCGATATACAGTTATGTTTTGGAGGCGCCATGGTCATCAAGGCGGAGCTTTTAAAAACATTCCTCCCGAAAATCGAAAATCACAATGCCAAAAAAGAATATTATCTGGTCACGCTTGTGGAGCTTTTAAGCCATGCGGGCCACAGTGTTTCCTATATCACCACAGATGAAGAAGAACTCATGGGGGTCAATGACCGGTCTCAACTGGCCGCAGCAGAGCATGTTTTTCAAACGCGTATGCGCAACAAAGCTTTGCAGGCAGGCGTGACCCTTTGCGATCCCACATCCACCTATTTTGCCTACGATACGGTGTTAGAAAGCGATGTCACGCTTGAGCCTCATGTGTATTTTGGCCCCGGTGTGAGGGTAAAAAAAGGCGCATCCATCAGGGCGTTTTCACACATTGAAGGGGCAGAAATCGGGGAAAATTGCGCTATCGGCCCCTTTGCCCGTATTCGCCCAAAGACCATCCTTGAACCTTCGTCCAAAGTGGGCAATTTCGTCGAAATCAAAAACGCTCACCTGAAATCTGGCTCAAAAGTGAATCATTTAAGCTATATCGGCGATGCGACAGTGGGCAAAAAAACAAACATTGGCGCGGGCACCATCACCTGCAACTACGACGGCTTTCACAAACATCAAACCATCATCGGCGACGACGTCTCCATTGGCGCCAACAGCTCCTTGGTTGCTCCCTTGATCATCGAAGATGCGGCCCTGATCGGTGCTGGAAGCGTGATTACAAAAAATGTTTCAAAAGGTTCGATGGCCCTTGAGCGAGGGATACAAAAGGAAATCCAAGGCGGTGCAACGCATTACCGGCGAAAAAGATCAAAAGATTGATCATCAACTCTTAATCATCCTCGCCTTTTACAAACTCAGCAATATCAATAATACGGTGGAAGAATTTCGAGTCTTCAACCTCTTTCGTTACGCCTCCAACATGAAAAAGAACAGGCAAAAAGCAGACGCCTTCTGGCGCATCGAGGCGTTTCATCTTTTCTTTGAGTGCGTCAATCACGCTTTTATCTACAGGGTTCGAAGAGAATTTGAACTCGCATAGGTAAATATGGTTGTTATTATCTTTGATGAGGTAATCAATCTGGCAGGCCTTGCGCGTGGGGGTGGCTTTTTGGTGATGCGGGCCATAGACGTAGTTCATGGAATGCCTGGCGCCCACGGCTTTAAAAATGAGGGAATTATTTTTGATGAGCAGCATTTCCACCGCTAGACCAATAATTCCATCTAGCCCCGCCATTTCTGGATCTGCGTCAGGGTCATATTGATCTGCTTCAATTTGGCTGCGGCGGGGCTCGATATACTTTAAATAAAAATTCACATATGGGTCACACAGGCCATAGAGTTTTTCAGAAAATTCATTTTTGGTTTTGAGGGAATATTGCCCATGCCGCATGACAAATCCGCAGATATAGAGGTTATCGAGGTACTTTTTTAAGTCTTCATCGGAAATATCCCCGTATTCCTTTTGAATCACGGAAAAGAGTTTGCGACCTGTCCCCAAAATTTCCAAGATTTTTTTATGCACTATGGCATCTCCATTGAAAAGATCGTGAAAAATCATATCAAATTCGCCCACGAGGACGCCATTTCCCTTGAAACAGATCTCCTTGAGGTTCTCTTTGGCCGTGAGTTTTGGGTTAATTTGCTCAAGATAAAATGGCACGCCGCCGGTAAAGGACAAGATACGATAAATATCCTGATAGTCTCCTTCAAACCCCATATGCCTCAAAAACCTAGCAGACGCGGATATCGTGAGCGAATCTAGGGCATAGCGCATGGACATACGTCCATAAAAAGACGTGCTCATGATGATGTTTTTTTCGATCCAGGTGGAAATTGAGCCGCAGAAAATCAGCATAAAATTTGACCTTTGCGATAATTTTCGGTCCCAGCATTCTTTGAGTTGGGGGATAAATGAGGGGTCTTGGGAAGCCATCCAGGAGATTTCATCGAACAAAACAACCGTGGGTTCATCGGTGAGTTCTGCTTCCAGGTAATAAAAAATATCCATCCACCAATCGAAAAAAGGCACAGGTTTCCCCAGCTGTAGTGCAAGCTGTTTACAAAAAACATCCCGCTCCGATTGCTCCGTTGTTTTTTCAGTGGGAGATTCGCCGGAAAAGCTAAGGAAACGCTTCCCCTTAGCAAACTCCCTGATCAGCGCAGTTTTGCCCACACGCCGTCTCCCCTTAATCACCGCAATCCGTGCATCGCCGCGCTCGAAAAGATCTTGA
>CAIYWZ010000079.1 GCA_903930075.1 uncultured Alphaproteobacteria bacterium
AGGTAGGGAAGAAGGTAGGGAAGAAGGTAGGGAAGAAGGTAGGGAAGAAGGTAGGGAAGAAGGTAGGGAAGAAGGTAGGGAAGAAGGTAGGGAAGAAGGTAGAGAAGAGGGTAGAGAAGAAGGCCGTCATGAGGAAAGGCTTGAAACCGCAAAATTGATGATCAGTGAAGGGTTTAGCGATGATGTTATTGTTAAAATGACAAAAATTTCTAGGCAAGAACTTGGTGAGTTAAAAAACGTCTAGAGATTTCGGTAGAGGAAGGTCTGAATTACCAAAGTGACTCCTATATTCATGCGCGACTTTGGAGCCACTTGAGAAAATGTGGTGCCCCGTTTAAAAAATCGTTGTGTGTTTTGGATTTTTTGGTTAATAATGCGCTTCATGAACATTTCAAACGGAGGTATACATGAAATTTAAATTTTTAATATTAACGGCGCTTATTTCTTCAAAAATGGCTTTTGCATCAGACTTTAAAGGTTGGTTTAGTTCTAATGGCAATGGAACGATAATTTCATCCGTCGTGGAACAAAATGAGTGGCGTGTGAGGAATGGGGGGCTTATTGTAGGAACAGAAAAAATCAATCTTAAGAATGATCTTTTTGTCAATGATGGGATCATGATTAGTGATGACATTTTTATTGAAACGGATGAAATCCATTTTGGAACAGGAATTTTAAAAGCCAATAAAAATTTGCGTATTTCTACGAAAAAATACTACGGTGATTTTTGTCATACGGGAACGGGGAAGGTGGAAATTTTTGTAAATGGTATCTTAACGCAGTTGCCCAATGTAGAAAAGGAAGAAAACCCTGATCTTTTCTTTTGGGAAGAAAAATCAAAAAAAGAAAAAGCTTCTCTTTTTGATATGAGCGAATTCACACCCTTAAATTCCTCGAATATTTTTAAATATTTGACCACAAAGCCTTTGAAAATAAAAGATTCAGAGTTTGTATTTTTTGGTGGACCACAACCTTACATCAACACCAAAAATATCGCTTCAGATCGAATTGAAATTATTAATAAATTTTTTGTTAATAATGGAATAATTCAAGGAAAAGAAATCAAGGCTCAAACAGAGACGTTTGATTTTGGAAAGGGCTCATTTTGCGTCACGGGTTCCCTTGAGATTCATACCAAGAATTTAAAGATAAAACCAAAACGTAAGCATTTTATTGAAAGCACCGGATCTCTTGATATTTATGTAGATGGAGTTCACAGATATTCTCTTGCCGACCTTTCAAATTGGTCAAAAAAGAAATAAATCATATAAAAAGAGAGCTGTTTTTGTATGGCTCTCTTTTTTACTTTGCATTTTTGTGAGTCGAGACCCCATGTTTTTTGCATTAAAAAATCCTTTGTCAAAAACCGCCCTTTTATGCTATAAAAAATTGTATAAATAGATACATGAAAGAGCAAAATGACATCCAAAGAAATTTATATCACCCGGGAAATTGAAACGCTCATGGCGCACAAATCCCAGCATTACCCGATCCTTTCCATCATGGGGCCTAGGCAATCGGGGA
>CAIYWZ010000080.1 GCA_903930075.1 uncultured Alphaproteobacteria bacterium
AGTGAGGGAATGAGTGCCCCCATAAAAAAGGCTGTCAGGAAAGATTTTGGATATTTTTTGAGGATGTTCATCAGGGAAAAATAAGGTTTTTCATTTTTCTTCATTTCTTCAAATTCTAGAGTTTCTTTTATATTTAAACGCATATAAACCCCTAAAAATCCAATCAAAGACCCCAAAATAAAAGGAATACGCCATCCCCAAGAAATATTTTCAAAATAGATAACGCATTGATACATGAATAAAGCGATCAATGTGCCGATATTTGAGGAAGATACGATGATCCCGCTGATGAGTCCTGGCATGGATCGTTTTTCTCCTTTGGTTAACCATTCTAAACAAAAAACACCCGCACCATTTCCTTCCCCTCCAAAGGCAATTCCTTGGATAATACGCATGATCACAATCATACAAGGTGCCATAATCCCGATCGTCTCATAAGAAGGCATCAAACCAATCACAAACATGGGCAGGGCGCTTAAAAAAATTGAAAATGTGAGTGCCTGTTTCCGGCCCAATGTATCTCCAATATGTCCAAATATCATAGCGCCCAGGGGTCTTACAATATAGCTTATGGAAAAAGTTCCTGAAAGCCAGAGCATGGATACTAAAAAGTTATCGCTTTTAAAAAATAAGCGGGCAAAAATAATGGAAAACATTGAATAAAGACAAAAATCATAATATTCGAAGGCATTACCGATCAATATGGCCAGTAACGTTCGTCTTTTTGTTTTCATAGGGGGTTCCTTAATGGTCATAAATTGTGTATCTAGAATTCTTTAAAGAACATACATGTAACGGATGATAAAGAGCAATATAAATATTGTGTATGCGGCTTTATATTATTTTTCTAAATTCATCGAATTTGTTTTTAGGTCCATAAGTTGTGTCTCCAAGGGCAATAATAGAAATCAAGCAAAAAATCGCGCAGGTGCAAATAAAAAATACAGGGATATCAAGATTATTGGTTCGCTCGATTAAAAGCGTACAAATCATAGGGGGGATTCCTCCAAAAACTGCAGCGCCGAGTCCATAACTGACAGAAATACCGGTATATCTAACTTCAACGGGGAATAAGGTTTGAAAGAAAGTGTGCTGGGCGCCAACGAGTGACGCATGAACGACACCAATCAAGAGATATGCGGTTATGATCGAAAATTGAGTTTTCTGTTGTAGAAGGTCAAAAATAAAGGGGGTTGTGGCGATCACTCCTAAAACAGCCATGGCAAAATACCCCCTGCGATCAAAGTAATCGCTTAAAAAGCCAAACATAGGACAAAAAATCAAACAGATGAAAGCGCCATACATATAGAATAAAGCTGCCTGTTCTAGTGGGATATTTAAATAATATGATACATAGAAATTTAAGAAACCTACAGAAAAAGCTGGAAAAGTGACATTGAGTCCCGCGCTAAAAAATATAGCCAGACAAGATTTAGGATATTTGATCAGGATTTGTATCAAAGATAAAGAATGGGAAAATTTGTTTTTTTCTTGAAATTCCGGGGTTTCTGGTATGTTTTTGTAAATATATAAACCAATAATACCAAGCAAAGAACCTAAGACAAAAGGAACACGCCACAGCCAAAGCTTTTGAGGAAGAAATGATGCAATCGATGCGCCCATGAGTGTGGCAGATAGAGCGCCGAGCGCGGAAGAAGACGCGATTATCCCTCCAATCATACCAGGAAACCTCATCGATTTTATTCTGCTTAAATGTTCAAGTGTAAAAATTGCTGCCCCATTATAGATTCCCCCAAAAGCAAGGCCCTGTGATAAGCGCAACAAGATCACAAGGACTGGGGATATTACTCCAACCATCCTATAAGAAGGCATGAGTCCAATCAAGAGCATGGAGAGGGCGCTTAAAAAAATAGCAATGAGCAGAGCGTCTTTTCGTCCACATTTATCTCCAATATATCCAAATAGAATAGCTCCAAGTGGCCGAGTAATCATTCCAACGGAAAAAGCAGTAAGCGTGTCTATATTTGAGATCATAACGTTTTCGTGAGGAAAAAAGACCTCGGCAAGGGCAGAAGAAAGTATCCCGTAAAGAAGAAAATTATACATCTCAAAAGCATTGACGAGTGTTATTGTTGTAATGGTTAATTTTAGTTTCTTCATGTGTGACCTTTTCTTAAATTTATGAGTTTGAAATATGTTTTTGATATGCCATGGGTTTAGAATTTTGTACGATGATGATCTCGAAATTCATCAAATTTTTTGAATTGATTGGTCATAGGTCCTAGATTAATCAGGGCGATCATAAACAGCATGACACATAGGACATAAAACAGAATGGGGATATCCAAATTTCCTGTTTTTTCTATCAAAAAAGTCATTCCTAAAGGAACCAAGCCGCCACAAATGAGTGTACCTAAAGTCCAATTCACGGCAATACCGGTACAACGGTGCGTTGCAGGAAATAATTTTTGCATAAACCCATGCTGAACCCCTGAAATGCTTCCATTGATGATACCTAAAAAGAATTGTGCAGTCATGATGGATAAAACGGTTTTATTTTGTAAGAGTTTAAAGACAAAAGAAATAGAGATAAGAAAACAAGTTATCGCGATGAGAAAATATGTTCTCTTTTCAATCTTGTCACTCAAGTAACCAAACAAAGGACAGCTGATCATTAAGATGGCGATTCCAAAAAGGTTGTACAACATTGCATCGATTAACGGAATTCCAAGATATCTCGATAAATACATATTTAAAAAAGCATATGAAACAAAAAAAATCATGGAAGATAATCCGCCCAGAGACATTGTGAGAAAACAAGATTTGGGATAATCTCGAAAGGTTTTAAACAAAGAGACTTGTGGATTTTTGATTTCTTGAAATTCAGGACTTTCTGTGGTTTTAAACCGGATATAAAACGCAACAAATCCAACGAGAGCTCCCAGAATGAAAGGAATACGCCAGCTCCAAGAGATATCAGGAAAAGATAAAACACATATCCCTATGCTCGTTGCCATAATTTGACCAATTCCGCTAGATATTACAAATATTCCGCAGATGAGTCCTGGTGCTTTTTTTGATTGTGATGCCAGGTGCTCAAGAGTAAATATAATCGCGCCATTATGTTCTCCGCCCAAAGAAATTCCCTGGACCATTCTTAAAAAAACAAGTAAAAAAGATGCAAAAATTCCGATCATTTCATAAGAAGGCATCAGGCCAATCATGAGCATCGGGATACTCCCCAGCAACATTGAGTATGTTAAAGCAGGCTTCCTGCCATATTTATCGCAAACCCATCCAAAAATGAGAGCCCCAATGGGTCTTGTGACAAAACCTGCTGTCAAAGCAGAGAAACTATATAGTAAAGAAACAAAGGGGTCGTCTGCTGGAAAAAAGGTTTTGGCAAAAATAGAGACAAAGATCCCATATAAAAAGAAATCATAAACTTCAAGAGCATTTCCGATCATACTTGCGATTAAAATATGTGTATGTTTCTTCATGTTTTAGAATCCTTTATGATGATGATTTCGAAATTCATCACATTTTTTGAGCTGATTCGTCACAGGTCCAAGGTTAATCAGGGCGATCATAAACACACTTACGCATAGGACATAAAAGAGAATGGGAATATCGAGATTTCCTGTTTTTTCGATCAAAAAGGTCATTCCTAAAGGCGCCAAGCCGCCGAAGATTAATACACCAAAACTCCAATTCACAGCAATACCCGTACAACGATGCGTTGCGGGAAATAATTTTTGCATAAAACCATGTTCAGCTCCTGAAATGCTTCCGTTGATAATTCCTAAAAAGAGTTGTGCAGTCATGATGGATAAAACGGTTTTACTTTGTAAGAGGTTGAAGATCAAAGAAATAGAGATAAGAAAACAAACGGCTGCGATGATAAAGTACGTCCTTTTTTCAATGTGGTCACTCAAATAACCAAACAAAGGACAACTGAGCATAAAGATAGATATTCCAAAAAGGTTGTACAGCATTGTATCCACTAATGGAACTCCAAGATATCTTGATAAATATATATTAAAAAAAGAATATAACATGCAATAGCTTATGGCAGATAATCCGCCAAGAGATATGGTTAGCAAACAAGATTTAGGATAATCTCGAAGCGTTTTAAATAAAGAGACCTGTGGATTTTTAATTTCCTGAAATTCAGGGCTCTCAGTGGTTTTAAACCGGATATAAAAGCCTATAAATCCAACCAAAGATCCTAAAATAAAAGGAATACGCCACCCCCAAGAGATATCAGGAAAAGATAAAACGCATATCTCCATTCCTGTTGCCATGATGTGTCCAATTCCCACAGATATGGCAAATATTCCACCGATGAGGCCCGGAGCTTTTTTTGCTTCTGATGATGATGCCATGTGCTCAAGAGTGAATATAATAGCGCCATTATGTTCTCCTCCAAAAGAAATTCCTTGGGTTATTCTTAAAAAAACAATGGAGAACGATGAAAAAACGCCGATTGTTTCATAAGAAGGCATAAGGCCAATCATGAGCATTGGAATACTTCCCAAAAGCATTGAGTACGTCAAAGCAGGCCTCCTGCCATATTTATCGCCAACCCATCCAAAAATGAATGCGCCAATAGGCCTTGTGACAAAACCAGCACTAAACGTGGAAAAGCTATACAGCAGAGAAACAAAGGGATCATTTGATGGAAAAAAGGTTGTAGCGAAAATGGATATGAAGATGATGTATAAACTAAAATCATAAACTTCAAGAGCATTTCCGATCATACTTGCGATTAAAATATGTGTATGTTTCTTCATATTTTAAAATCCTTTACGATGATGATCTCGGAAATCATCACATTTTTTGAGCTGATTCGTCACAGGGCCGAGATTAATCAGGGCAATCATAAAAAGAATGACGCATAGGACATAAAAGAGAATGGGGATTTCTAGATTTCCTGTTTTTTCTATCAAAAAAGTCATTCCTAAAGGAAACAAGCCTGCACAAAGTAGTGCACCAAAATTCCAATTCACAGCAATACCTATATAACGATGCGTTGCGGGAAATAATTTTTGCATAAAGACATGCTGAACTCCTGCGATGCTTCCATTGACCAGTCCTAAAAAGGCTTGTGCTATAATGATGGATAAAGTGGTTTTATTTTCTAAGAGTTTGAATATAAAAAAAATAGAGATCAGGAAACAAACGGCTGCGATGATAAAGTACGTCCTTTTTTCAATATGGTCACTTAAGTAGCCGAATAAAGGACAGGTGATCATGAAGATGAATGTTCCAAAAAGGCTGTACAACATTGTATCTATTAACGGAATTCCAAGATACTGTGTTAAATACATACTTAAAAAAGGATGTGAAATAAAAGAGTTTATTGCACACAATCCGCCAAGAGACATTGTGAGAAAACAAGATTTTGGATACTGTCGAAACGTTTTAAACAAAGAGACCTGTGGATTTTTAATTTCTTGGAATTCAGGAGTTTCTGTGGTTTTAAACCGGATGTAAAATCCAACAAACCCAACTAAAGCACCTAAAATAAAAGGAATGCGCCAGCCCCAGGAGATATCAGTAAAACATAAAACGTATATTCCCATACATGTTGCTACGACTCGGCCAATTCCGGTGGATATCGAGAATATTCCTATGATGAGGCCCGGAGCTTTTTTTGCTTCGGATGATGATGCCGTGTGCTCAAGAGTAAAAATAATAGCACCATTATGCTCTCCACCAAAAGATATTCCTTGTATCATTCTTAAAAAAACAAGAAAAAAAGATGCAAAAATTCCAATCGTTTCATAAGAAGGCATAAGACCAATCAGGAGCATTGGGATACTTCCCAAAAGCATTGAGTACGTCAAAGCAGGTTTCCTGCCATATTTATCGCCAACCCATCCAAAAATGAATGCGCCAATAGGCCTTGTCACAGAGCCAGCGGTAAATGCAGAAAAGCTATACAGCAGAGAAATAAAAGGATCGTTTGACGGAAAAAAGGTTTTGGCAAAAATGGAGATAAAGATGCCATATAAGACAAAATCGTAACATTCAAGTGCATTTCCGATCATACTTGCGATTAAAATATGCGTATGTTTCTTCATTTATAATGTTTTCTGGAATAATTCATCTAATTTTTTAGGTTCATAACTGATTGTGCCTAAATTGATGATCGCTATAAGTAAAAATAATGCGTTTGCACAGATAAAAAATACAGGGATATTTAAATTTCCTGTTTTTTCAATGATAAAAAGCATGATCATTGGCGCAATGCTCGCAATGGTCGCACCTCCTGCGCAGTAGCTAATGGAAATTCCTCGATAACGTACCTCTGCTGGGAACAGTCTTTGAAGAAAAGCATGATAAGGACCATAGATACTTGAATAGGAAAGAGCGATCAGAAGATGGGCCAGCGTCATAGAAAGATTTGTTTTTTCTTGCAACAAATAAAAGGCCAGAGGCGTGCTCACAAAAATTCCTAAAATCGCCATGGCAAAATAGCCTCTTCGATCACAGTAATCACCGATCAATCCAAAAATTGGGCACGTTATAATGACTAAAACAACACCATATAAATAAAAATTAATCGTTTGATCAGGTGGAATATTAGAATATTTTGCCATATAGATTTTCAAGAATCCGATCGAAGAGTACGATAAACATGGAAGGAGTGCTCCCATAAAAAAGCAAGCCAATGATGATTTTGGGTAGCTTTTTAAGATTTGCGTAAAAGAAATATGCTTTCTTGAATGTATATTCATTTCTTGGAATTCCGGTGTTTCAGTGGTTTTAAAACGCATATAAAAACTCACAAATCCAATCAGAGCTCCAAAAATAAAAGGTATTCTCCATATCCAGGAAATATTTTCAAAATAAAAAACGCTTTTGCACATGAGTATAGCGGTTAAAACGCCGATATTCGAAGACGAGCTGATGATTCCTCCAAGCAAGCCTGAAAAAAAACGCGTTTTTTGGCTTGATAGATGTTCGAGCATGAAAATGCCGACTCCACTGCATTCTCCTCCGTACGTGAGGCCTTGTATGAGTCTCATTAAAATCACAAAACAAGGTGCAAAGATTCCGATTGTTTCATAAGAAGGGGTGATCCCAATCAGAAGCATCGGAATTGATCCTAAAGACATGGAAAGTATCAGCGCATTTTTCCTCCCCAATGTATCCCCGATGTATCCAAAGAAAGCCGCGCCTAAAGGTCTTGACAGAAAACTTGCAGAAAAGGCTCCAAGGCTTCCTAAAAAAGAATAAAAAGGATCATTCGAGGGAAAAAAGACTTTGGCAAGGGTTACTGAAAAGACCCCAAACAAAATAAAGTTATAGACTTCAAATGCATTTCCTAAAAGTATTGGAAATAAAATAAGTTTTTTATGTTTCATTGTAAATTTTTCCTAAATTCATCGAATTTTTTAAGTTTGTTGGTGGGCTGGCCAAGATTAATCAGAGCAACGATTAAGAGTGTGGAAGATAAGGCAAGAAAGATGATAGAGGTGTTAATATTTCCAGTCTTGTCTAAAAGAAAAATCATGGCAATTGGTGCTATTGATCCAAAAAGTGCATTCCCTAAACAAAAATTGATCGTTACACCCCTATAGCGCCCTTCCACGGGAAATAAACTTTGAAGAAAGGCATGTTGTGGTCCTAAAATACAAGAATAACTCAGGCCAACAAGAATTTGAGAGGTTATGATGGAAAGTGTTGTTTTGTTTTTCAAAAGCTCAAAAATCAAAGGGGAGGTGATAAGTACGCCAATGATTGCAAAGACGAAATATGTCCTGCGATCACAAAAATCACTGATCAGTCCAAAAATGGGATTTGCGATGATGCACGTGGCAGATCCCCATGCATTAAACCATATGGCTTCTGATAAAGGAATATGTAAATATTGATGCATATAAAGGGTTAAAAATCTGACAGAATATATGAATACAAAAGAGCCAAAGGCAAAAGTTACAAAACAAGATTTTGGATAGAATTTAAGGATATCAAAAAATGATAGGGAATTCCTCACAACAGCAGAGCTTTCTATAAATTCAGGACTTTCTGTTGTTTTCATGCGCACATAAAATCCAATGAATCCAATAAAAGATCCTAAAATAAAAGGGACACGCCAGGCCCATTCCACTGTGTTGAAATATGTCACAATCGATCCTGCTGTTATCCCAAGCAAGACGCCAATGTTTGAAGATGATTGGATTATCCCTCCGGCCATTCCTGGGAAAGTACGGTTTTGTGATTTGCTTAAATGCTCCAAGGCAAAGATTGCGGCGCCATTATATTCACCGCCATATGCAAGCCCTTGTGCCATACGAGCTGTTATGATTAAAACAGGGGCAACGATGCCAATGGATTCATAAGAGGGGAGGCACCCAATCGTGAGCATGGGCAAAGCGCTTAAGAAAATAGAAATTGTAAAAGCATGCTTTCTCCCGAATTTGTCGCCGATAACTCCAAACAAAACTGCCCCTAAAGGTCTTGTGCACAATCCCACAGAAGAAGCAACAAAGCCCAACATAATTGAAAGAGCAAGGTCAGTTGTGGGGAAAAAGACTTTTGCGAGCGTGCCTATCAAGACCCCATAAAGATGAAAATCATATAATTCAAGGGTGTTTCCGAATATGCTTGAAAAAAGCACACGTTTTTTTTGATTCAATTTACATAAGTTCCCTTCAATAATTTGTATACGACATTAAAAAATTTTTCTAAATTCGTCAAACTTTTTCAGCTTATTCGTGGGTTGACCAAGGTTAATGAGCGCGGCAAAGAGAAATACGGAACAAATGGCAATGAAGACAACTGGAATATTGAGATTTCCAGTTTGTTCCATCAAATATGTCAAGATGATTGGTGTTGTTCCTCCGAAAATTGCCCCCCCCAAACAATAACTTACGGCAACACCTCTATAGCGCGCTTCAACGGGGAAAAGCCTCTGAATGAAAGCATGTTGTGGCCCACCTACGCAGGAATAACAAAGGCCAAAAAGGATTTGCGCCGTGATAATAGAAACGGAAGTTTTCATTTGGAGTAGGCTGAACATGACAGGAGATGCGATCAAAATTCCAAGGGTTGCGACCATAAAATATCCTCTTCGGTCAACATAGTCACTGATCAATCCAAAAATAGGGCAGGCAATGACGCAGGTGATTGATCCGTATAATCCAAAGGATATGGCATCTTGAAGGGGGATGTGCAAATATTTTGACATGTAAATATTTAAAAATCCAACGGAAGTATAGGTAATGGCTCCAATAAATGCCCCTAAAGCAAAGGTTGCAAAACAAGATCTGGGGTAGGTTTGGAGGATGTCAAGAAACGATGGAGAATTGTCAGAAACACGGGATATTTCTACAAATTCTGGACTTTCTGTAATTTTAAAACGAATGTAAAATCCAATAAATCCGATCAAAGATCCCAAAATGAAGGGGATACGCCAGGCCCATTCTAGATCACCGAACCTTGCAACGATTGCGGCAGCAGCGATGGCAAATAAAACGCCAAGGCTTGAGGATGTGGAGATGATGCCCCCGGCCATTCCTGGAAATGTTCGTTTTTGTGATTTGCTTAAGTGTTCAAGGGTGAAAATCGCAGCGCCGTTATATTCCCCTCCAAAGGCAAGGCCTTGGGTCATACGCGCGATCATGACCAAACAAGGGGCTGCAATGCCAATGGACGCGTAAGAGGGCATGCACCCGATGATAAGCATGGGCAGAGCGCTTAAAAAAATAGAAAATGTGAGCGCCCGCTTCCTTCCGAAATGATCGCCGATAAATCCAAAAAGGACAGCGCCTAAGGGTCGCGTGATAACTCCTGCAGAAAAAGCGGCTAAGCTTGCCATGATTGAAAGTGCAGGGTCCACGGAAGGAAAAAAGATTTTGGCTAAAATGCCCGCCAAAACTCCATAAAGGGCAAAATCGTATAACTCCAGGGTGTTCCCCAGCATACTTGCAAAAAGGACGCGTTTTTTTTGTTCCATGATAGGATACCTCTTAATTAATCAAGTATTCATCATTTCCAATTTTCGTGTGCAACTACAAGTAGAAATAAATATTATTTTTAACTTTGTGGGTTAAAAACGGTGGGGAAACCTATGGAGAAAAGTAAATGCTATGTGATCGAAGGTCCTGGAAATCCTTTATATCAATGCCTGTCATCCAGGTTTGAACTTTCAAATTTTTGATTTGATCAAAAAGAATGCGCCGGTAAATCGGATCCAGGTGGGCGATGACTTCGTCTAGAAGAAGTAAAGGAACGCCTTGAGATTTCAGTTCTAAAAGTTTAATGGAGGAAAGAACCAGGCCAAGAATGAGGATTTTTTGTTCCCCCGTGGAGCATAAATATCCAGGTGTATTTTTGGGGCAGAATAAGAACGATAGGTCACTGCGGTGAGGCCCCATGCTAGAGCCTCCTTTGATTGCATCAAGTTCCCGGGAAAGTCCTAGTTTTTCTTGGAAAAAAGCCTCCGCCTCTAAGGCAGATTTGTTTTGAATCAAGGTTTCAATGTCGCCTTCAAAATTTAATTCAAATCTTGGAAAACCAGAGGGGATGAGGAGTTCAGCAATGATTTTTTTAAGCAAAACCAAAACAGTTTCCCGCCAAGATACAATGGCAACGCCCATTTGAGCAATGGTTTTTTCAAGGCTTTCAAGCCATATTTTATCGCGCACGCCGTCTTTTAAAAGTTTCGAGCGTTCTTTCATGGCATGTTCATAGGTGGAAATGTGGGTCGCGTGCTCCAAATTGAAGGTCCAGCCGATATGATCAATGAATTCGCGTCTACCCGAGGGAGCATCCACAACAAACCGGTCCATGGCGGGGGTGAGCCAGAGCTGGGTGATCATTTTCCCAATATCTTGATGGGTTTTCAAGGTCTCTCCATTCATGCGAATGATTTTTTTAGGGGTTTCTTCTCCCAAATCACCCACCCCAAATTGAAGATCCCCATGAATGGAATGCAAAACACCCGCCGACACGCCCCAAGACTTCGATCCAAATTTTGGCAGATCCGTCGTTTTGGCTTTGCGAATCCCTTTAGATGGAGAAAGCAGAGAAACGGCCTCGAGCAAATTCGTCTTCCCCCGCCCATTTTCACCCGTAATGACGATAATTTGTGCCCGCGTGTCTAGAACCAGCTCGCCGTAGGAGCGGAAATCTTTTAAATATAAAGACACAACGCCGTTTGTTTGGGGCATTTAAAGATCGAGCAACGGATGTTTGAAGGGCGCTTCATTTGTCATGTCGTAGCCTTTACAATTTTATAACGGCTGACAACCTTTTTCCCACAAAATGCCATCCCGAGGCACAGGATATCGGCGGCTTTCATGCCTTGCGTATAGTCTTGCGCTGTAATTTGTTCCAGTGCTGAGTCTGCCGCTTTTTCCAGATTTTCTGGTTTAGACGCCGTTTTGAATTCGATCAAAAACCCGCGTTTGGTATGATCTTTGGGAGAGATACGTACATCATATCTCCCATCTCCGGCTTCCCGGTTAGACGTAATATCGTAGGTGTGATTCATACGCATGAAAATGCCTGACATAAACGAGTGGTAGATCTTTTCCGGCGTCCGTTTGTCCATGTCAAAATAGCTTAAACTCGAGAGGCAATATTCGATGTGTTTGGTAAACTCCTCAATTTTTCCCTCCCTTAAGCTGTCCACGAAATCCTCGTACACTTGCGTTTCTGCGTCTTCTGGAATAAACCAGCTCTTGATAATTTTCAAGTAAAGATTACGGATTTCAAAGTTTGGGATGCTCAAAAATCCCACAAGATTCCCGTCTTCATCGAGTTCAAGGGACGTGGCATGGAGGTATCCGGTGTGAATCAGGAGCGTCCACACGGCATCGGCGCTGGAATGAATGTCTGGGAACGCAAGGCTTTTTTCCAGTATTTTGCGTGTACTCACCCCTCGAATCAGCTCCTCACATTGCTCTTTCAAGGCGGGCTTTGCGCTTAACAATTCACGGACCAAGGCATTGTTTGACGTTGACACCCAATAAATGTCAAATCTGCACTTGCTGTTAAAATAATTGGCAATCGACCAGGGATTATAGAGCTGATAGCCGCCGATATGATATCCATTGTACCATTTTCTAATAGGGGAAATATCATCCTTGGGGGGCAAAAGCGCGCGGACTTCGTCTTCCGTGAAGCCAAAATACTGGCCGTAATCTGGGTCGAGCATGGTGTAAACGCGCACATTATTCAGGCCTGAAAATAAGCTTTCCTGGGAAACTCTGGTGATCCCCGTCAAAACCGCCTTCCCCAGATCTTTATTATCCTTAAACGCGCTGCCAAAAAGGTCTCGCATAAAGGGGATGATTTTGTCGTAATAGCCTTTGATGTATGATTCTTGGATGATCATATCATATTCATCCAAAATCACAATCGGGGCAATCCCATGATGTTTGTGGAGATATCCCATGAGATTGGAGAGAGCAGAACTGAGCTCTTCCGTATCATGGACTTTTTTATCCACAATACGCTTAAAATCCTTTTTCTGCGCCGATGATAAAGTATTTCCCTCAAGCAGATAGGAGTACTGTTTGTAGGTTTGCGCAAAAAGTCCCTTCAGTTTGGTGATGACTCCTTCAAATGTGGCAGGCTTAATATCCTTGAAGGTCAAAAAAATCACCGGATATTTGTTTTGATGACGCGCGCAAAATTCGGGATGATCTTTGATTTTAAGCCCCCCAAAAATATCCTTCTCGCTTATGTTTAAAAAATACGACAGCATGGACATCGCAAGGGTTTTTCCAAACCGGCGGGGACGGGTGAGCAGGATTACCTTTGAAAGGTCTTCCATGATTTCCTTGATAAAGAGAGTCTTATCGACTAAGGTAGCCCTGATATCAACAATCTCTTTAAAATCACTGGTGCCGATGGCAAAATTATTTTTTGCGTTCATTTTTATCGATTTCCTTAAGTTCAATTTGACTCTATTGTACCCTAATTTTGTCTTCTTTGCCAAGAAAAACGTTGAAAAATTATTTTTACTTTAAAATTTTTACAAAGGTTTCTATAATGATTTTGTTTTAACAATCAAGGAGAATATGCGATGCAGCCTGTGCGCGGGACCCATGACCTTTTGCCAGAGGAATTTTTGGTTCATAGTTATATTAAAAAAGTTGCCTTTGAGGTGATGGAGAATTTTGGATTTTCAGGGGTGGATACGCCGATTTTCGAGTTTTTGGAGGTCTTTGCACGGCCCCTGGGGGATGCCTCGGATATTGTGAGCAAGGAGATGTATACGATCCATGATAAGGGCGGGGAGGTGCTTGCCCTGCGCCCGGAGGGGACGGCGGGGGTTGTTCGGATGCTCATATCCAATGGATTGCAACAGGAGATGCCCGCAAAATTTTGTTATGCGATTCCCTGTTTTCGTTATGAACGGCCGCAAAAGGGACGTCAGAGGCAGTTTCATCAGATTGGGACGGAGCTTTTTGGCGTTTCTTCTTTTTACGCCGATGCTGAAGTGATTGCGGTGGGGCTCGAAATTTTGAAGAGTTTGAAGGTGGATAATCAAGTGCGTTTGCATTTGAATACCATCGGGGATCTTGAAAGCCGCAAGGTTTATAGAGAAAAATTAGTGGAGTATTTAAGGGGGTACGAGAATGATCTTTCACCCGAGAGCAAAATTCGCCTTGAAAAAAACCCCATGCGTATTTTGGATTCTAAAGACCAGGGTGACCGTAAAATTCTTGAAAGCGCGCCTTTGTTGCATGATTCTTTGAATCCCGAGTCAAGGGCGTTTTTTGATGGACTGCGCAATGTTTTGGAGACGCAAAATATTGCCTATACCATTGATCAAAAATTGGTGCGGGGCCTTGATTATTATTCCCATACGGTTTTTGAATTTATCAGTGATAACTTAGGGGCGCAAGGAACTGTTTTGGCCGGGGGCAGGTACGATGGTTTGGTCAAACTCATGGGAGGCCAGGATATTCCAGGGGTGGGGTTTGGCTCTGGAATCGAACGTATTGCGATGCTTTTGACGGAAAAGCCCTCTCCTAAACGCCCCACCACCATCATCCCCGTTTCCGCTGAAGATGAAGAAGCCGCCTGGAGCCTGGTTTTTAACCTTCGGAAACAGGGCCTGCCCATCGACATGGGCTATTCCGGCAACCTTTCCAAACGCATGAAAAAGGCCTCCAAAAACAATGCCAGATATTGCATTGTGCTCTCCAAAGGTGATTTGGCGAATAACCAACTTTCCTTAAAAGACATGGATTCAGGCGATCAATTTATGGTGTCTGTTGAAGAGTTGCCTTTGCGTTTGAAGGCGTAAAGTTTAGGAACTTCCCAGCTCGTTAAGGTGAATGAATCTGGGAAGATCTATTCCTTTGTTTGGAAGATTTGTCTAATCTTATTTTAGGCGTTATTTTTCTTTATTTGAGTTCTTGTCTATCCTCATGGATCAGTTTTTTCAGCCTGGATTTCGATATAGTTTGCTCCAGGCTGAGGCACAATTCCCAAGCCAATCATCGGCAATCCTGATTCTTTTA
>CAIYWZ010000081.1 GCA_903930075.1 uncultured Alphaproteobacteria bacterium
AAAATACTCGCATTCTTTCACGTGACCTGGCCAAAAATATCATGGAGTATGACGGGAATACTTAATGATAATTTTCAAAAAATTCATGTTATTAAACAAATTTAAGGATTTTTTAATCGGCGTTCTCATTTATTTTGGGTAAAGAATAAAATAAATATCTTAATAATTTGTTAAAGGGTCTTGAATTATTTTTAATTAACCCCATATAGAAAAATGTAAGAGATGAATAGTGATCTCTTTAGAGAGAAAATAAGGAACCAAAGATATGACAAAATTTTATACATTACTTTTTACAGCTTTTTTGAGCACAAAAACACTTCACGCTGCTGGAGATGATTTTTCAAGGGTCTTGATCCAGAACGAGGGATCAAGTTTAAGGACACCAACAATTGAAACGAACACTGCATATCCACAGGCAAAACCTTTGAATGTGGTCCAGATTCATCCATATAATCCGGAACTTACGCCTTCGATTAGCATCCGCGTTCCTCACATGGGAAGTTTATTGGAAAGTACTGAAGGGGCAGAAAAATATATTGTGATCAACAGACCTATGGACGGAAGCGGCCCTTTGCTTTTGCGTCCACATTATTGGGTTGCGCGCAATGCTCCTCAAGGTCTAAACGTTCAGTCTGGAGTAACGGTGATTGACTTTGCAGGCAATAAACTTTTGGACGGCTCGCACAATGTGCATGTCCATGACCATATTTGCAGTCCCAACAATATGGGCTTAACGCTTTCGATGAATGAAAATGATTCACATTTGCTTTACTCTTTAGTAGAACATAATGGTGCGCAAGCTTTAACCTGCCATTGGATCCCAACATCTGATCAATGGGAAAAAATATGGAATAGTGAATTTTCAAATCCTGCTAGCAAAAGCATTGATGAATTGGTTATCAGACTTTCGGAACTGTTCCCAGAAGACCTGTATTTTGGAATTGTAAGAGAAATCCTTATGTCATATTAATACTTTGTTAACCATTGACCTCATAAACTCCTAAGATACAAGAGTTTATGAGGTTTATCTATATGGTTTCAAGGGTTAAAACGGTTGCATTTTCAGGAATTGAAGCCCTTGGCGTGGATGTTCAAGTTCAAGTTTTGCCCACGGGAAAGCAAGAAATTGTCATTGTGGGATTGCCTGATAAAACGGTTGGGGAATCAAGAGAGCGCATCAGAGCCTGTTTCCATGCAATTGGGTTATCCCTGCCTTATACGCGTATTTCTGTCAATCTTGCGCCCGCTGATGTCACTAAAGAAGGCACGCATTACGATCTTCCCATTACCCTTGGAATTTTGATGGAAATTGGCGTGTTGAAAGAACTTGAGCTGAGTCCCTATTTGGTGATTGGTGAGCTTGGGCTTGATGGCACCTTGGCTCCGATTTCGGGGGTTTTGCCAGCAGCCATTCATGCGGTTGAACATGGTCTTGGCATCATTTGTCCTGAAGTGTGTGGCCCGGAAGCGGCCTGGGGAGGAGATCTTCAAATTTTGGCGCCCTTTAATATTGTGCACCTGATGAATCATTTTAAGGGAAAGCAAATCTTAACTCAGCCCAAGCCAATTTTAAGCGAAATGCGGCCCACAGGGCCTAATTTAAAAGATATTAAGGGTCAGGAAAGCGCCAAACGCGTTTTAGAAATTGCCGCAGCGGGTGGGCACAATATGCTCATGATCGGACCTCCAGGATCCGGGAAATCCATGCTCGCATCCAGGCTTCCTGGAATTTTACCGCCGCTTGAACCCAGGGAGGCTTTGGAAGTTACCATGATTCACAGTATTGCGGGAAAACTCCCTGATGGTAAGTTAATAAGATCGAGGCCTTTTCGAGACCCCCATCATTCTTCATCCTTACCTTCCTTAGTTGGAGGTGGAGTAAAATCCCAGCCAGGAGAAATTTCCTTGGCCCACCAAGGTGTTTTATTTTTGGATGAGCTCCCTGAATTTAAACGCTCTACCTTAGAATCTTTGCGCCAACCTTTAGAAAGCGGCAAAGTCACAATTGCAAGGGCCAATAGTCACGTGACCTATCCTTCAAGATTTCAGCTCATTGCCGCCATGAACCCTTGTAAATGCGGTTATTTAGATGATACTGCAAGAAGCTGTGGGCGTGCACCCAAATGCTCGGTGGATTATCAGGGGCGTATTTCAGGGCCTATTTTTGACCGTATTGACTTACATATCGAAGTTCCTGAAGTTTGTATCTCAAAAATTAATGAACCTGGAAATGGAGAAAGCTCAGAAGTCATTGCCCAGCGCGTAAGAGCCGCAAGAGCGATTCAAAACGAAAGGGCTGGTGTTTTAAATTCCCTCTCAGATGGAGAAGCTTTGGATGAAATCTTGCATCTGAATCAAGACGCAAAAGACCTTCTTGGAAATGTGATTAAAAAAATTAAATTCTCTGCAAGGGGATATACACGGCTCTTGCGCGTTTCAAGAACCATTGCCGATTTAGAACAATCTGATTCCATCACCAAAGCCCATATTAGTGAAGCCATCAGTTATCGAAGACTTTATTTCAAATGAAATGGATGTTGATGTTTTTTTTAGTCTTGCTGATTATTCAAGATATAAAATATTATACAATTTCCCTTTATAATCTGATTGGATTTGGTCTTTCGGCCTTGAGCTTAAATCAATTTTCTCCCTGGAGCGCCCTTTTAGGGGTGTTCATTTTACTGACCTTAACCTTATATATTCATCTTTATTTAAAAAAAGAAATCAAAAATGTGATGGGGATAGGGGACATTTTTTTACTTTCCATCATTTTTGCGATTACTCCTGTGGAGTCTATCCCTTATATTTTATTTTTCTCCGGTCTTTTAGGCGCCCTGTTTTATTATATGTTCAATAAAAAATATGTTCCCTTAGGAGCGGGAATAAGTGCTTCTTATGGTGTTTTCTCCTTTTTCATTTAATATTTTGAATATTTCATAATTTGTTAATCTTTTTATATTAATCTTATAATAAAAAAGGTAATTAACGTTTTCTTTGAGAGAAAAGTTGTGATAATATTGTATATCAAGTTTTGAAAGTAATTCATAAAATTGTTAAATTTTCAAGGAAAAATCTTAGAAGCGCCTGTAAAATCAGAAAAGAAAGCATTGATTGTTTTTCTGCACGGGTGGGGAGCTGATAGCAGCAGTTTATTGGATTTGGGACATGCTTTCCAAGCAGGAGTTCCTGAAGCAAAATGCTATTTTCCAAATGGGCCACGTCCTTGTGAAATGAATCCTTATGGCCATGCATGGTTCAGGCTTTATAAATCCTCTGGAGAGAGACTTCCAAATGAGGTTTTACAAAAAAAAGCAGAAAGCGCTGCTTCTGATGTTGCGTACTGGATTATAGATGTGCAAAAAAATGAGAAGATCTTGCCTGAGAGAACATTTTTAGTAGGATTTTCTCAAGGAGCGATGCTCTCATTATATGCGGGGCTAAGTTACCCGAAATTAGTTAAAGGGGTTGTTTCGTATTCTGGAGGATTACTGGGGAAGTCAATGTGGTTGAATCCAGATCCATTTACCTGTTACGCGATCATACATGGAGATGCAGATACTGTAGTACCCGTAAACGAATTACATTTTGCAAGTCAAGTTCTAGGGACTTACAAATTAAATCACAAAAATATTGTGGTTAAAAAGCTAGAACATAGCATTAATCAAGAAGGTTTTATTAAAGGGTTAGAATTCATCCAAAGGGAGTTAGTCAGATGAGAAAAAAAATAGCATTAATTGGCAGCGGAAATATAGGTGGAACTTTAGCCCATTTGATCGGGCTCAAAGATTTAGGAGATGTTTTACTTTTTGATGTGGTAGAAGGCGTTCCTCAAGGAAAAGGTCTTGATATCGCAGAATCCTGTGGAACATCCAGGAGCTCTTCTTCATATACGGGGACAAATACCTACTCAGATTTAGAAGGAAGTGATGTCGTGATGATCACGGCTGGGGTTCCTCGTAAACCTGGGATGAGTCGTGACGATCTTTTGAGTATCAATGTTGGCGTGATGAGAGAAGCAGGGCTTGCCGTAAAAAAATATTGTCCAGATGCTTTTATCATTGTGATCACCAATCCTTTAGATGCCATGGTTCATGCATTCCATCATTTTAGTCAGCTGCCAGTCAATAGAGTTATTGGAATGGCAGGTGAACTTGATAGTACAAGATTTAAGTACTTTTTAAGCCAGGAACTTGACGTTGGAATGCAAGATATTCATACCTGCGTCATGGGAGGGCATGGGGATACGATGGTTCCAATCACGCGTTTTTCAACCGTTGGAGGAGTATCTTTGGATCAGCTGGTTGAGATGGGGACTCTCTCTCAGGAAAAATTAGACAGTATGATCGATAGAACACGCAATGGCGGAGGCGAAATCGTGAATCTTTTGAAAACAGGATCCGCGTATTTTGCCCCAGCAACGGCGGCAATTGCGATGCTTGAATCCTACCTTTTAGATCAAAAGAGAATCATTTGCGCCGCAACAAGACTTTCAGGGCAGTATGGTGTGGATGGATTTTTCATTGGTGTTCCCCTTGTGATTGGCGGAAATGGAATTGAACGCGTTATAGAGCTACCCTTAAACCAAAAAGAAAAAAGTATGTTCGATGCCTCTGTAGAAGCAGTAGAAAAATTAATTAAAGCTTTACCATTATAAGAAGGATTGACGATGAATTTACACGAATATCAAGCTAAACAGATCTTAAAAGACGCAGGGCTCAAGATTTTACCAGGTTATGTTGCGTACACGCCCGAAGAAGCTGTTGAAGCGGCCAAAAAAATTGGGGGAGGGATTTTCGTTGTCAAAGCCCAAATTCATGCAGGAGGAAGGGGCAAAGGCGGTGGAGTGAAAATAGCCCATTCTTTAGAAGAAGTTAAAACGATCGCAACTGCCATGCTCGGGATGACACTTATTACCCATCAAACAGGTCCAAAAGGCCGTTTGGTCAAACGTATTTATATTGAGCAAGGATGTGATATTGACCAGGAATTTTATCTGAGCGCCCTTGTAGACAGATCTCTTTCCCAAATCGTATTGATTGCGTCAAAACATGGAGGGATGGATATTGAAGAAGTTGCCCATGAGCATCCAGAAGCGATTTTGAAATTTCATATTGATATTGGTGTAGGTGTCATGCCCTTTCATGGAAGGCAGCTGACACAAGAATTAGGATTGCCTTTATCTCATGCAAGCAAAATCTATCATGCTTTAAATGTTGTTTACAATGCGTTTATGAAAATTGATGCAAGTTTAATTGAAATCAATCCTTTGGTATTTACAAAAACAGAAGAAATTGTTGTCTTGGATGCAAAAATTGTTTTGGATGATAATGCCCTTTTTAGACACAAAGAACTGCTCTCTCTGCGCGATGAAGACGAAGAAGACCCAACAGAAATTTTAGCAAGCAAATCAGATCTGAGCTATGTAAAACTTGACGGAAACATTGGATGTCTTGTCAATGGCGCGGGTCTTGCCATGTCAACGATGGATATCATTAAGCTTTATGGCGGAGAGCCGGCCAATTTCTTAGATGTGGGCGGTGGCGCCACAAAAGAAAAGGTGGAAGAAGCGTTTAAAATTATTTTGTCTGATCCAAATGTGGAATCCATTCTCGTGAATATTTTTGGTGGAATTATGCGCTGTGATATCATAGCAGAAGGTATTCTTGCCGCCGCCCGTCATGTGGGGCTGAATGTTCCACTGGTTGTCAGGCTTCAAGGAACAAATATGGAACTGGGTCGTCAGATTCTGGCTGAATCTGATTTACCGATTATATCCGCCCAACATTTAGATGATGCTGCACGTTTGGTTGTGCAAGCAACAAAGGAGAATTAAAAATGGCTATACTTGTTGATTCAACTACAAAAGTGATCTGCCAAGGATTTACCGGGATGCAAGGCACATTTCACAGCGAGCAAGCTTTAGCTTATGGTACAAAATTGGTGGGCGGTGTCACTCCTGGAAAAGGTGGGGAGAAGCATTTAGGCTTGCCTGTTTTTGATACAGTGCGCGAGGCCGCGATCGAAACAGGAGCCAATGCAAGCATGATTTATGTTCCAGCTCCCTATGCGGCGGATGCAATCATTGAAGGCATTGAAGCAGAGCTGGATCTTGTTGTTTGCATTACAGAAGGAATTCCTGTGACTGATATGATTCGCGTTCAAAGCGCTTTATCGGGAAGTTGGACAAGATTGATTGGTCCAAATTGCCCAGGAATCATTACTCCCGATGAATGTAAAATTGGAATCATGCCAGGATTTATTCACAAAAAAGGTCCAATCGGGGTTATTTCAAAATCAGGAACTCTGACCTATGAAGCCGTTTCACAACTGACCCGTTTAGGGCTTGGGCAATCCACCTGCGTTGGCATTGGAGGAGATCCCATTATTGGTTCACCATTTATTGATATTTTGGAGCTTTTTTTAGAAGATCCAGAAACGCAAGGGATTGTGATGATTGGAGAAATTGGTGGTGAAGCCGAGGAAGAAGCAGCCCATTTTCTTGAATTTTACGGTAAAACAAAACCCGTTGTGAGCTTTATCGCAGGATCAACAGCTCCAAAAGGACGTCGCATGGGGCATGCCGGCGCAATTATTTCAGGAGGTTCTGGAACTGCAGAGGGTAAGAAAAAAATACTCAGTGATGCAGGTGTGCATGTTGTGGATTCGCCAGCAGATATTGGCATTACAATGCAAAAAGTCTTGAAGGGATAAAAAGGAATGCCCCACAAAGAGGATATAACTTCTTATCTTGCGATTAGTAATATTGACTATATTGAGCAGACTTATGAAAAATATCTGGAAGATCCAAGTTCCGTTGACCCAAGCTGGATTCCTTTTTTTGGGAGCTTGGAAAAAGAAACCCCAGCTAAAAAGATCATTTTTTCAGAAGTTTTGCCAGTAGCATCGGGGGATTCTAGAAATTTATATCGTACTTATGGTCATTTTTGCGCAAATCTTGATCCTCTTAAACTTTCAAAACCAAAAGGTCATACTCAAATTCAAGGAAATGATCCCAAATACTGTGGATCTTTGGGCTATGAGTTTATGCATTTGGAAAATGAGGTGGAAAAAAATTGGTTTATTCAAAAAATAGAAAATGAAAAACTGAATCTTTCAAAAGAGCAACAACTGAATACTTTAGAATTCCTGTTTAGAGCAGAAATGTTCGAGCAATATTTGCATGTTAAATTCCAGGGCGCAAAACGTTTTAGCATTGAGGGCGGAGAAAGTTTTATTCCGGCAATGCGATATTTACTTTTGAAATTTAAGCAAGATGGGATGAAGGGCGCTGTTATTGGAATGGCTCACCGTGGGCGTTTGAATGTTGTTACAAATGTACTTGATCTTCCCTATTCTACAATATTTAAAAAATTCATGCATCACCATAAAGCAAAGAAAAATGTAGGTTCAGGAGATGTGAAATACCATATGGGAGCTGCCGCAAAACCTTCATACCTAGGCGGTGATTTTGAGCTTGAGCTCATCTCAAACCCATCGCATTTAGAGTCGGTTGATCCAGTTGTTCTTGGCCAGGTTCGGGCAAGACAAGATCGAGGAGATGGTTTTTCGTGTATTCTCGTGCATGGAGATGCTTCTATGATGGGGCAGGGGGTTGTTTCTGAAAGCCTTAATTTGTCAAAACTTCAAGGGTATTCCACACAAGGCACAATTCATATGATTATCAATAATCAAGTTGGATTTACAGCGCTCCCCGATGAGACAAGGTCGTCGACGTATTGTTCTGATGTGATGAAAATAATTAATGCGCCCGTGATTCATGTCAACGGTGATGATGTTGAAGCGGTTCTTTGGGCCTGTGAAATTGCAGCCGAGTATCGTCACACATTCAAGAAAGATATTGCGATTGATTTGGTGTGTTATCGTAAATATGGTCATAATGAAACTGATGAACCTTTGTTTACGCAACCTTTAATGTATTCCAAAATTGCTGCTCAAAAATCTGTAGCGCACTTATATGGAGATCATTTCCTTGCGCATACTGAAGAGATCAAAGCAAAAATCACTCAAAATCTCAGTTACGAGTATACAGTAACAGAAGGAATGTCTTTAGATGATCAAAGGTTGATTTTAGAAGAAAAAGATGCTGCAACTGGCGTTGATACTCTGGATCAAGTGATCAAAACGATTACCCAAATTCCAGAAAAATATAAGATCAATACAAAAATTTTAAGGCAGCTTGAGCTTAAAAGCGATACTTCAAAAATTGATTGGGGCACAGGTGAAGCTTTAAGTTTTGGGTCTTTACTTTTAGACGGGAAAAGCGTGCGCTTAAGTGGTCAAGATTCAAGGAGAGGGACTTTTTCTCACAGACACTGCGTTTTAACGTGTCAAAACACAGGGGAAAAATACACCCCTCTTGCAACTTTAGGAAATTTTTCTGCTTTTAACAGCTCATTGTCTGAGTTTGCAGTGATGGGATTTGAATTTGGATATGCAGCCAGCAACAAGAATACCTTGGTGATGTGGGAAGCCCAATTTGGAGACTTTGCAAACGGCGCCCAAACAATTGTGGATCAATATCTATCCGCAAGTGAATCTAAATGGGGAGAACTTTGCGGTCTTGTTCTGCTTTTACCTCACGGATATGAGGGGCAAGGTCCAGAGCACTCCTCTTCCAGGTTTGAGCGTTATTTACAATTATGCGCCCAATACAATATGCAAGTTGTGTATCCGACAACACCTGCAAATTATTTCCATGTTTTACGCCGGCAAATGCTGCGCGATTATCAAAAACCACTTATTGTGATTACGCCTAAATCTTTACTTCGGCATAAACGGGCGATTTCAACTTTGGCGGATTTTGGTTTGGGGACTTCATTCCAAAAAGTTATTTCTTCAGGAGAATCTTCAAAAAAGATAATTTTTTGTACAGGGAAAATCTACTATGATCTGACCGAATCATCTATTGATGCCCAAATTATTCGCCTTGAACAGCTTTATCCTTTCCCCGAAGCTGAAATTTTAAAAATTCTCCCCAAAAATCTTCCAGAAAAAATTTACTGGGTTCAAGAGGAGCCAGAAAATATGGGGGCTTTTCATTTTGTAAAAGATAAATTTCCATTTAAAATTGAGTATATTGGAAGAGCAGAATCCGCGTCCACCGCCACAGGAGATGCTGATGTTCATGCACAGGAACAAAAAGATATTATTGAAAAAGCAAAGAGTTAAGGAGTAAAAATATGGGATTAGAAATTGTTGTTCCACCGCTGGGCGAATCAGTTACAGAGGCAATCATTGCCAATATTTTGGTCAAAGTTGGAGACGAGGTCGCAGCAGAGCAAGCGATCATTGAGCTTGAAACAGAAAAAATTACCTTAGAAGTTGTGGCCCCAGCAAGCGGGAAAATAACATCAATTCTTGTGAGCAAAGATGCAAAAGTAAATATTGGGACGCTTTTAAGCATTATGGAACCGGGGGAAATTCGCTCTGTTGCAAAACCTGCGGAAAAAACTCCAGAAAAAACTCCTGAAATTATCCCGTCTCCTTCGGCAAAAAAAATCGCGGCTGAAGCGGCTCTTCCTTTGGAAAATGTTCAAGGGACTGGAAAAGATGGTAGAATCACAAAAGCAGATGTATTGTCATCTTTAGGAAGTAACCGTAAAGAAGAGCGCGTTCCCATGACAAGGCTGCGTGCAAGAATTGCAGAACGACTCAAAAATGCCCAAAACACAGCTGCAATCCTGACAACCTTTAATGAGGTTGATATGTCGGCAATTATGCGCCTTAGAGAACAATATAAAGATTCATTTGAAAAAAAGCACGGTGTAAAACTTGGGTTTATGTCCTTTTTTGTTAAAGCGTGTGTCAATGCCTTACGTGAAGTTCCATCGGTCAATGCGCAAATTGAAAATGGCGAGATTATTTATAAAAATTACTATGATATCGGTGTTGCCGTAGGAACGGATGATGGTCTTGTTGTTCCCATTGTGCGTAATGCTGAGCATTTAAATTTTGCAGACATCGAAAAAGAAATCGGGAATTTAGGAAAAAAAGCACGGGATAAGAAACTTGCCGTTGCGGATTTAACTGGTGGAACGTTTACAATCTCCAATGGCGGAATTTATGGATCTTTGATGTCGACACCTATTTTGAATCCTCCACAATCTGGAATTTTAGGGATGCACAAAATCCAAAATCGCCCGATTGCCGTGGGAGATAAAGTTGAGATTCGGCCCATGATGTATCTGGCTCTTTCCTATGATCACAGGATGATTGATGGCAAAGAAGCGGTTACATTCTTGGTCAAGGTTAAAGACGCATTAGAAGATCCAAGTCGTTTGCTTTTGGGGGTATGATGATATACGATTTAATTGTTTTAGGCGCAGGTCCAGGTGGATATTCTGCCGCAATTAGAGCTTCTCAATTGGGAATGAAAGTCTTGTGTATTGAAAAACGCAAAGAACTTGGAGGAACGTGTCTTAATATTGGATGCATCCCCTCAAAAGCTCTTTTAGAAATCTCTGAGCAATATTCCCACATGAAATCAAAGATTTCAAATTTTGGCATTATTGCTCCAACGGTAGATCTGGATTTAGAAAAGCTTTTAAAACATAAAGATGATGTCGTCAAATCCTTAACAGGGGGGATTGATATGCTCTTTAAAAAAAATAAAATCGAGCGGATTTTTGGAGAAGGTTATGTCATCAGTTCTTCTAAAATAAAAGTGGGAGATGCGATCGTTGAAGGAAAGGCAATCCTGATTGCCACAGGATCGGAAGTTGCGCTTATCCCCAATGTGACCATTGACGAGGAAAAAATCGTTACATCTACAGGCGCCTTAAGTTTGCCTCAGGTCCCAAAATCTATGTTGGTTGTAGGTGGGGGATATATTGGGTTGGAGCTTGGTTCTGTATGGTCAAGACTTGGAACGCAGGTGACTGTTGTTGAGTCTTTTTCTAGAATTACACCCCAAATGGATGAAGAATTATCCTCAGCTCTTCAAAAATCCTTAGAGAAACAAGGAATTAAATTTGAGCTTTCCAAAAAAATTAAGTTTATGTCTAGAAAACAGGATCTATGCCTTGTTGAATGTGAAGACGGAACTGTATTCAAGCCAGAAGTTGTCTTAATTTCTGTGGGTAGAAAACCTCTTTCTAAAGGATTTGGATTAGAAGAACTCGGCGTTGTTTTAAACGAGCGTTCCCAAATCGTTGTGGATGAAAATTATAAAACATCAGTTCAGGGTATTTATGCCATTGGAGACGTTATTCCAGGTCCTATGCTTGCCCATAAATCCATGGAAGAAGGCGTTGTTTTTGCCGAACGTTTGGCTGGACAAAAATCTGTCGTCAATTATAAAACAATTCCAGCGGTTATCTACACTCATCCAGAAGTCTCATCTGTGGGACAAACTGAACAAGATCTTAAATCGCAAAACATCCAATATAAAACCGGGAAATTTCCATTCCTTGCCAATGGAAGAGCAAAAGCCATCGGAAGCTCTGAAGGATTTGTAAAAATCCTCTCCCACGCAGATACAGATGAAATTTTAGGCGTTCATTGCATAGGACATCAAGCCGGGACAATGATCGCTGAAGCCGTTGTTGCCATGGAATTTAGGGCCTCTGCTGAAGATCTTTCCCGCATCGTCCATGCTCACCCAACCCTAAACGAAGCCTTCAAAGAAGCAGCTCTTGCGGTTGAAGGTCATACGATTCATATATGAATCTTGATCACTTTTTTTCTGGAGACTGGACTTTTATTAAAAAAATTTCCACTCCAGATCTGATTATAGAAGGGAAGGCTGCTTTTAAAATCGATGATCAAGGGCAGAAAGTTTTTAAAGAAGAAGGCATGTCTTACGAATGCTATCAACACTATTTTTATCAAATTCAGGAAAATAGTTTTTCCATATTAAAATTTGATCATAGCGTACTGCATGAATTCGAACTCAAAGATCACTCATTTCCCATGATATTGCAACACACACATCTGTGCGGTCAAGATTCCTATGATTGTAAATTCACAATTTTCGATGAAAAAAGATTTGATATTTTTTATGATATCAAAGGTCCCAAAAAAAATTATACGATTATCACTATTTATCAAAAAGAAGATTAATAAGTTGTTAAGGATCTACTGCTAGATTTATACAATAAGTATAACGGATATATGAGTTTTTAATGAATGATTTGGTTGTAACCTTTTGGGGACCTAGAGGAACGCTTTCGTGTAGTGGTCCAGATTATCAAGAATTTGGTGGTTATACAGTCTGTGTAAGCGTATTATGGAGAGATCATCTTATTATTTTTGATGCAGGGTCCGGAATGTATGCATTAGGTCAATGGATTTTAAAACAAAATCGCACTTTAAAAATCTCTCTTTTTATGACTCATTATCATCTTGATCATATTGTGGGTTATCCATTTTTTGCGCCAGCTTGGGATAAAAGATTCACAATCGATGTTTATGGCGGAAATCTTGAAGAAGGAGGGGGGATAGAGCATTTTTTTACAAAAAGTTTGAGTCATCCTTTTTTTCCTCTTTCCTTGAAAATTATGCCGGCTCAAATGAATTATCACGATATTCACGCGCAGCAAACAATTATGATCAGTGATGAGCTTAAGCTTCAATCATTTGCCTTGAATCATCCTGGGGGTTCTTTAGGATACAAATTAATGACGCCCAAGGGGGATGTTTGCTATTTAACAGACCATGAACATAAATTAGGTGAAACAAATACAGCTTTGATTGATTTTGCTAAAAATGCAAAACTGGCGATTTATGATTCAACTTACGATGACGATTCTTTTATTTCTAAAATTGGTTGGGGACATTCAACCTGGCAAGAGGCCATCAAACTACAAAAATCATCGAATATTGAAAAAATTGCCCTCTTTCACCACGATCCATCCTCCACAGATTCACATTTGAGAGAAATTGAAAAAAAAATTTCTCATCATACGCAAGCTTTTATTGCAAAGCAGGGGCAAACTTTGGTACTTTAAAAACCCAGAGGTGAAAATATGCATACAAAAATTTTAATTATCGGATCTGGCCCTGCCGGATATACAGCCGCAATTTATGCAGCTAGAGCGAATCTTTCCCCTATTCTTGTTTCCGGATGGCAACAGGGTGGGCAGCTTACAATTACAACAGATGTGGAAAACTATCCAGGATTTAAAGACGTCATACAGGGCCCTTGGCTCATGGAAGAAATGCGTCTTCAAGCAGAACATGTGGGAACAAAAATTATACAAGATCAAATTGAGCGTGTAGACTTCTCACAGCGTCCTTTTAAAGTCTTTGGGGAAACAGGATCGCAATATACGGCTGACAGCATCATCATATCCACCGGAGCTCAGGCGAAGTGGTTGGGTCTTGATTCAGAAACGCATTATCGAGGGTTTGGTGTTTCAGGCTGCGCAACCTGTGATGGTTTTTTCTTTAGAGGCAAACGTGTTGCCGTGATTGGCGGGGGAAATTCCGCTGTTGAAGAAGCGCTTTATTTAACAAACCACGCTTCCCATGTAACGCTTATTCATAGAAAAGATACTCTTAAAGCTGAAAAAATATTACAAGAACGTCTTTTTAAAAACGAAAAAATTTCTATTATTTGGAATGCTGTTGTTGAAGAAATTGTTGGAACGGAAACTCCAAAAAATGTGACTGGTATTAAACTCAAAAGTCCTACTGTTTCTCATATCGATGTTGACGGTGTTTTTATAGCGATCGGTCATACGCCATCAAGCCAAATTTTTAAAGGATTTGTAGAAATGGATGAAGAAGGCTATATTATAACAAACCCTGGTTCAACACGCACAAGTTTGGAAGGTGTTTTTGCCGCAGGAGATGTACAAGATAAAGTCTTTCGTCAAGCGGTAACCGCAGCAGGACAAGGCTGTATGGCGGCGCTGGAAGTGGGGAAATTTTTAAACCAAAGTTGAAAAAAGTTAAATGGATTTAAACAAGCTCCGTGTCTTCATTAAAGTTGCTGAACTCAAAAGTGTCACCGGGGCTTCCAAAACACTTGGTATTAGCCCTGCAACGGTCAGTCGTTATATAGCATCATTACAATCAACTTTGAAAACTCAGCTCTATGTGAATAAAGGGAAATATATCGAAATCACGGAGCATGGTGATCATTTAAGCCGCATTTCAAAAGAGTTTGTTAAAGAATTTGAAGAAGCTCTTTTTCTTTTCGAAGGGAATACCGATGCTTTAACGGGGCAGCTTAAAATTTTATGCCCTTACAAGCTTGGAGAGCTTTGGCTTTTAAAAAAACTCGATCAATTCCGAGAAACCCATCCTCAAATCAGGTTTTCTATTTCTTTTGAAGATTCTCAAATATCCTCATTTTTGTCTGCAATAGATATTGCAATTATTCCCTATCGTCTCTCGTCTGGAAATTTTATTCAAAAACTTATTTTTTCAAGCCCCTTAGCCTTTTTTGCATCGCCTCAATTTTTAGAAAAATATCCGTCTCTTGATGCGCTGCATTTTCAGTCTTATTGCATTGTTTCGAAACATGATGAAGGAGAAATTGAATTTCAAAGGGCCTATGTTGTCGATAATCATTCTGTTGTGATGTCCTTTATTGAATCAGGAACAGGAATTGGTTTGGTCCCCGAGTTCCTTGGAAAACGTGCGGGGTTGACTCAAGTGAGTCCTTCTCAAACCAAGATGGTCCATTATTATTTGGTTTATCATGAGGGACTCAAGAAAGATAAAAAAGTTGCACTTTTAAAAGAATTTCTCGGTAAAGTTTGATGACTAAAAAAATACTCGTCAAAATCGGGGAATTATTGACCCTCTTTCCTTCAAGTTTAGTTGTGGTGTATGGGCCTAATGGGTCCGGTAAAACAACTTTGTTGAAAAAAATAGCTTTATCACATGTGTTCCCGGGTGAAAATATCCAGATTGAATTTCCAGCAGCCTATTTAGGGCATAAATTTGGGACTAAGCTCAGCCAAAGTGTAAAAGATTATTTATTATTTTGCCTTGGGGCCATGGATCCAGCTTATTTAACGCGTTATTCTTTAAAAGAAGATGCAAAAATTGGGGAGTTATCTTTTGGACAAATTCAAAAAGTTGGGCTTATTCGCATTTTGATGTCCAAAGAGCCGATTTGGATCTTGGATGAACCCTTGGCGCATGTGGATGAAGTTTCAAAAAATCTTTTTTTGGAGGATTTAAACGCGTATTTAGCTTCAGGAGGGGCAGCCATTATTGCAAGTCATGATACTTTTCCTCTGCCTCATGAAAGTATTTATCTATGATTTTAAAGATTTTAAAGCACTTTTTTAAAATTGAAAAAAATCTCATTGGTTCAGCAATTTTGTTTTCTTTGCTTTATGGATTTCTTTACAGTTTTTTTTGGCTGGATTCTCTTTCTTTAAAAGGATTTGCACTTTTAACTTGGATTAATATTTTATTTGCGCTTTTTTTGATTTCTCCAGATATTTATGCCCCCGATTTGGCGGATGGATCGCTCGATTTTCTTTTCTCTCAAAAATTGTCCGTTTTGAATCTATTTTGCGCAAAAATTATCTTCATTTTTTTAGGCTATTTCATCCCTATTCTGGGATCTGCCATTTTAAATGGTATTTTTTTTAATCAGGATCTTGCGACAATTATTCATGTTATTTTAGGACCGCTTATTCTTGCGCCTGCAATCATCTTGCTTATTCACACAGGAAGTTTGCTCACTCTGAATTCTGCAGCAAGTGGATTTCTCATGCCTATCTTAATGATTCCCTTTTTTATCCCTATTTTTATTTTTGGCATATCGATCAGCATCAAACTCCAGGAAAACTTTCCGTCTTCGCCATTGATTTTAGGCGCCTTTGGCATGGATATTTTTTATGGTATTTTAGGGATTATTTTTTCAAAATTTTTAATGGAGGAGCATTTCAGATGATGTATTTTTTATTCAAAAATTCTTTTTGGAAAATTTTTGTAGAAAAAAGATGGATTTTTGCTCTTTTCTCTTTAGGTTTATGCCTGTGGGGCTTGAAGATGGTTTTCTTCGATATCTCTCCTGATTATCTCCAGGGAGATCTTGTCCGCATATTATTCATACACGTGCCCTTTGCCTGGTTAAGTATGCTGATCTACGCTGGAATATCAGTATGTGCTTTCATTTTTCTTGTCTTTAAACTGCCTCTTGCTTTTCAATTTGTCCACATAGGCGCACCTATAGGCAGGCTTTTTACACTGCTCACCATTATAACAGGTAGTATTTGGGGGAAAGCCACATGGGGAACTTGGTGGGCCTGGGATGCCCGTTTAACGTCGGTTTTAATACTATTTTTCATCTATCTTGGTTTTGAAGTTTTGAAATCAAGTCTTAAAGAAACACAAAAAAGTCAGAAAATTTTAAGTTATTATATTCTCCTTGGCACTTTCAATCTTCCCATCATTAAATTCTCTGTGGATTGGTGGAACACCCTTCATCAACCCGCAACCATTTCGAAAGATGTTTTTAAACACATGGACCCTTCTTATTTTCTACCCCTTTTAATTATGTTTTTGGCTTTTTTATCCTGGGCTTTTTTTCTATTGCTGCTTAAATTATTAAAAAGAGAAAAATAATGGATCATGTTTTATTATCATATATCATAAGTTTTGCTTATATCGCCCTTTTTAGCTTATTTCAGGGGAGAAAATGAAAGAAAAATACAAGCGTTTTTTATCATTTATTATGATCGGTATTCTGTTATACATTGCTTTTTTCTGGATTTTAGAAGCCTTTAAAACAAATCTTATTTATTATGTAAGTACAAAAGAATTAAATGAAAAGCATATTGATAAAATCATACGCGTAGGAGGCGAAGTAAAAGCTGGATCCTGGGATAAGTCCCGTAAAACCTTTATTTTGGGAGAAACTCTGGACGTATTTTACAAAGACATGCCCCCCGTTCTTTTCCAAGAATCAGGAGATGCCGTCGTTGAAGGGGTGTATGACGGGAAAAAACTTATGGCTACAAGAATTTTTGCCAAGCATGATGAAAACTATTTTCCCAAAGAAACAGTCGAAAAGCTCAAAACCATCGGACAATGGAAGAGAAATAATCCTTTAAATTAAATAATTATTAATTTTTTCAAGATATAAAAAACGTGAAGGGACCAGAAATCTTGAGGGAGGATTTTTTCATGAAAAATATATCTGTAAAAACAATGCTTATTATCTTGCTTGTTCATCCTTATGATATTTCTGCCTCAGGAGGAAAGTTTATTTCTCTAGATTCTTATCAGAATCCAAATAAAAGTCTTGATCTAGAAAGCGCAAGACTTTTACATCAAGAGGAGCAAACAACAAAAAAAGCTAAATGTATAGATACACGCACCATGACATGTATGGTTGCTTCCACAGCGTTTGCTGGGTTTTTCTTTTGGGTATTTTTTAAAACAGCTATTTTGAGTAAACAATATGCTCTTACCCCTCCAGAAGTGATAGATAAAACTCTTCAGATATTTCGCGATCAAAAATTTGGAGAATTCCGTGAATTTTATGATAGGTGGTGCCCGCAAAATGCATTCTTAGATGTATCCCCTAGAAAGAATATGTGCGAAAGAGTGATGGATTTATCTTTAAATGGGTCAATTACAGCCGGAAAGAATGATATTGTGGAGCACCTTATGTCTGAAATGGACTATCCTCAAAACGCATA
>CAIYWZ010000082.1 GCA_903930075.1 uncultured Alphaproteobacteria bacterium
CCTACAGCCAGAAGCGCGCTCAATCAGATGACCTTGATGGGGATATTGGAAGAAAACAGCGGTAAAAAACGCGATAAGACTTATATATACCGGAAATATTTAGAGATTCTTGAAGAAGGCGCGGAGCCTTTTTGATAAAGCATAAAGCGATTGATTTAAAAATTTTTATTGACAAAATACGCACTATATGTCAAAATAAGTAATACAAATCAATAAAGGAGATCGTTTTATGTACGCACCATTTCGTTTGCCCCCCTTAGGAAGGGATAAAAATTTAAGTTTTGAACCTGAGATCATTTTGCTTTCCGATGACATCAAAGAGCTTGCGCCCACGTGGATTGTGGCACGGTTTGAGGGTTCCAGGGAAGTTTGGGAGCCACCGTTTCTCAAAAGTTATACCTTTGAATTCAAAGGTCAATTTGCAGCAGGAGAGTCGCTCGAAAATTTAACGATATATCAGGACACCTTAGAGGGCGAGCGGATGAAAATTCCCTCCAAAACCCATGTTTTCCAAGGCCCTACCATTGTTGAAGGCCATCAATCCAAACAAGACCCAAACGCGGATCTTTGCCCCCTCTTCCCGGAGACCTCTTTCCTGTTTTTACCCCTTACCTACACTATGCAACGGCTTGAATGTATCGAGCGTGATCTTTTTGATGTGTATTATCGCATCATTTAGGTCTTGAATTTTTTTACAACAAACACTATATATCTTTTGTAGAATAATTTTAAAAGAACACAAGAAATCATGAAAAAGAATCTTATACTCACATCCCTCGTTTTGGCTTTAATTGCACAAACGGCCCCCACAATGGCATCATCTACAGATATTCCCTTCACACACGCACAGGAAGAACAAAGCAGCACAGGGCAACAATGGGTGCGCATCTTTAAAGAAAAGGATGGGATAACTAACCCAGGAGTTTTGGGGATCGAGGAAAAAGGAGACGGCTCTTGCGCTATTTATCACTTGAAAATATCTCAAATTGTGGTATAATCATTTTTGTAGAGTGAACAACAAGAGAGTGAAAATGAGCACAAATCATCTCCCAAGATATTTCAACCCCACCAATGATGTGGCGTTTAAGAAACTGTTTCAGGATCAAGCAAAGCTGATGGATCTTTTGAACAGTATTTTAAAGTTGCAAGAGGGGCATAAAATTATCGAACTGACGTATTTGCCTTGCGAAATGAGCCCTCTTTATATGGGAGGACGCCAGAGTATTTTTGATTTGAAGGTCAAAGATCAAAAGGGGTATTCCTATATTATCGAAATGCAGCGTAAGCGGGAGAAAAGCTATCTCAACCGGATTCAATTTTACGGATCGAGCACGTTTGTTTCGCAAATCGACCAGGCAATGAAATATGAAGACCTTCTTCCCGTGGTTGTAATTTCAATTTTAGGTACCAAAATTTTCACCCCCGATGTTCCCTATATCAGTTATCACCGCTGCTTAGAAGATACCACAAAACAGCAATTTTTATTTGCCACGACCTATGTTTTTGTGGAACTTGGAAAATTTGATGGAGACACCATCCAAAACGACGCCGACGCCTGGTTGCACCTTTTCAAATGCGCGGCCACAGAGGATAGTCCGCCCGAAGAAATCCACAACCCCAACATTATTGGCGCCTACGCAGAACTTGAAAAATACAAATGGACCAAAGACGAATACGACGCCTACATCAGATCCAGCCTGGCGGCCGAAGGAGAAGAAGACCGCCTGACCGAGGGGCTTGAGGAGAAATATGAGGAAGGTCGGGAAGCAGGCAGGGAAGAAGGTCGTCATAAGGAAAAATTGGAGACAGCAAGGCGCTTTTACACCTTAGGTCTTTCCGATAAGATAATTATAGAAGGTACAGGAATCTCTAAGCAAGAACTTCAAAAAATCAAAAAATAAAGCATTCTTCCGAGCCCCTATTTTTATTTCGCCTTCAAACTCCCAAGGCCGCCGTCGACGTTTAGAACTTGTCCTGTGATCCAGGAATTTTGGGGGTCGAGGAAAAAGGCCACTGCTCTTGCGATGTCTAAAGGATGTCCAATGCGCCCCAAAGGATGCATTCCAAGGGAATAGGATAGGGATGCGGGGTTTCGGGTGATTCTTTGGGTCAGATCCGTTTCCACAAGCCCTGGGGAGACCACGTTAAATCTTAAGTTTTTGGGGGCGTAGGTGGCGGCAGCTGAGAGCATGAGGCCAATGATGCCGGCTTTTGCGCTGGCGATGGCTTCGTGGTTAGACAACCCTATGGAGGCGGCTGAGGATGAAATTAAAACAACGCTTCCCCCAGAAGTCATGAACTTCCCAGCGCTTCTCACGGTGGCAAACGCCGTGGTGAGCGAGCTTTGGATCACTTCTTCATATTGGGTTTTGGTGACTAGATGCGCAGGTTTTAAAAGGAGCCCCCCTGAAAAATTCACGACCCCATCAAGAGATCCTAATTTTTCCTGAGCCTTTTCAAAAACAGCATCCATTTGATCAAAATCGCTGGCATCCAAAATCGCATCGGGGAGGATCTTTTGAGCGGACCTTGCGGTTGTAAAAACATGGTGCCCGGCGTTTTTTAAAACCGTTGTTGTGGCTTTGCCGATAGTGCTCGATGCGGCGATAAGTAAAAAATTGGCCATTATCGTCTCCCAATCAATCTAAAATATAAAAAATAAGGCAGCTTACTTAAAGTTTTGAGGAAATTCCCAAAGAAAAACGGGAAACGGGATTCGAATGTATTCCCCTTCATGGCAGAGATAATCTTTTGCGCAGCCCGTTCTGGCGTCATGATCGAGGGCATATGAAAGGTGTTCAAAGAAGTCAGGCGGGTTTTGACAAATCCTGGGCTGATCACTTGAACTTTAATGTTGTATTTTGCCAAATCACATTTAAGATTTTCACCCAGATGAAGGATTGCAGCTTTACTGGCGCCATATCCAAAACTATTGGGAAGCCCCCTATAGGCGGCGATGCTGCCAATCAGCACGATATGTCCCTGTTTCTTGGCGATAAAATGGGGAATCACCGCGTTTAAAACCCTGATGGCCCCGCTTAAATTAATATCGACCATGGAAAGGGCCGCGTTTAAATCGATCTGCGCCGCGGACATCGGGCTATAATACCCTGCGCAATAAATAAGCGTATCGATGGGCTCTGGCAGGCTAATATCAGGGGCTGTCACATCCAAAGGAAAACAGCGATAGGGATTCAGCTCCTGGAGCCTTTCCTGATTGCGTCCGGATAAAATCATGGAATGATCTTTGCCAAGCTCCTGCGCCAAAGCTCTTCCAATGCCCTCGCTTGCCCCCACAAGCCATATTTTCGTCATGGCATTTTCTTCATAAAAAGGACAAGCTCACCCACCTTAAAGCCAAACTTCTTCATGGATGTGCGATTCAGGATCGTATGTTCATCGAGTTTATACATCCAATCGTCCATGGAAAGGTCCAACGTGGAACCATCATAGGAAATGCGCAAGGTATAGTGCAGATTGATGGCATTCCCCTTTTGAATGCCTTTTGCATCGCCAATCACATCGTGGGCTTTTCCAACAAATTCCTGGTCACTGGAAAAAGAAATGTCCCAGGTTCTTTGGCTTTTTTCCCCGTCATCAAAATCAAACCATTCTTCCAAAGTCCCCACATTGCCGTTAAATGTTCCCTTGATTTTCACAAAAAAGCTGCGCGTTTGCTTTCCTTGATAATCAAAAAGACTCCCCCACCCTTCCACATTTCCATTGAAAAACGTGCGCAGGTCTACTTTTTCTTTTTTATCAATATAATGGTCAATGGAGTTGTTGTCGCATCCTGGAATGAAAAAACACGCAATACTCATGAGAAATATTTTTATTTTCTTAATCATTATCTTCACCTCTTTATTTAAAAATAGTTTACCTCTTTAAAAAAGAAAAAGAAACATTAATCTTCTAAGACAACAACATCCCCGGGATGGGAAAATCCAAGGATGCGGATGGATTGCTCTTCTAGCAGGTCGGAACAGATCACGTTCCCGAGTTTTTTCACTTTTTTGTCAAGAATTTCCCACTGATATTCCATGGCAGCCAGTTCATATTCTTTTTCAACAAGTCTATCTTCGAGCCTCGACCAGGCCAGGATTCCCCGATCGCCTTTGATGGCATGGAACAGAAAATAGGTCATGAGTGCAAACACAAGGGTTGTCCAAATGCCAAGTTGTACCACACGCCGCGTTTCATACTGGATAAACATTCTGCTTCCCTCAATAAACTCCATGAAAGAAGTATTTTTGAAAAAGCTTGACAAACCCTTAAAAATCATAATTTACCTGTGATGACTTACCTGTGATGCGCTTGCGTCTGCGTAATATCAGGGCCTTTTGTAAAAAGTTCTTCCACAAAGGCAAAACGGTCTACGATCTGCCCTCCATGGGAAATCTGTTCTAAAAACATCTTTAAAGGCCTCACCCAAAGCCCAAATCCACCATAAAGCGCCTGATAAACCACAAGCTCTTCCAAAGTCTCAGAATGCCTTGAAACGCCAATAACTCTGTAATATTTACCCTTATAATGCTGATAAAGCCCAAGTTTCATGTTTTTTCCTTTTTTTCTTCAAAACCAACTCACATTAATACACATGAGCGCAGATTTAGGCAAGTTGATTTTTCAGTTTAATGCTATTCTCCTTACCACCTATCACTTTAAAAGAAAGTATAATAAACCTCTAAAAATAAACAAAAGAGGTAAAACTAATATAAGGAACAAAGAGATTAGAGGTAGCAATTCGTGAAGATATGGAAAGAAAATTGCCCAGGCAATGCAAGACGTAAACAGAAAATCTGAGCCAAGCGATCGCATCAGGGAAACGGGGGCCCCAGGGAAATCAATTTTCTTGAAGACAAGCGATAAAAAACTTGAATTTTATTTATATCGATCCCCCAATCTACCATGCCCCTTTTTGGCAAGATGTCAGAGAATCTACCTACGGTATTCTCGAAATTTTTGGAAGAAATCAGGAGTCAATCTTTATTTGGGGATGGATAGAATTCATGTTGGGGAAGCGCAAAAAATATGGCATTTATTCAAAAATTGTGGTATAGTTATAAAATGATAAGGAGATAAAATAATGACCCGGTTTCTTGACCCCAAAAATGATTACGCCTTCAAGAAAATTTTTGGAAGCGAGGATCATAAAGATATCTTGATCGACTTTTTAAATTCGCTTTTAAAGCTTGAAGGGGATAAGCGCATCCAAAGCGTGGAGTTTCTCTCTCCAACCCAGGCGCCCCTGTATGATGGGAAAAAGATTTCAATTCTGGATATTTTGTGCAAGGATGGGCGGGATATTAAATATATTGTGGAAATGCAGGTGGCCAAAACCGCCAATTTCCTCAACCGTACGGTTTTTTACGCCTCCAGAACTTATGTCGGACAACTCGGAGA
>CAIYWZ010000083.1 GCA_903930075.1 uncultured Alphaproteobacteria bacterium
AGGCAATGGCCAGAACAGATTCTATTTTACTGCGCGATCCTGAAAACCAAGTCGAGGGAATAAAAGGCGATGAAAAACGTGTATTTTCATAGGTATTGATAAAGTCAATCAAGAATTTTCCCTGTGCTTCAAATTTTTCCTTATTAAACCCTGTCTGGGCTTTCAGAGATAGATTTTCCGATTCCAATAACATGTTTTCAATTTTGCTTAATGAATTAAGCAAAGAACCTGTTTTTGCCTTCATGCCATAATAGAGAAAAAGAGTATCGATTGTGCCTGTCATCAGCAAAAGGATGAAAAAGGCTTTGGCCGCAGTTAAGGTTTTTCTTCCGTGTCTGATGGATCTATGTGTTGGACGTGCCAGAGAAGACTCAATAAAGATTTTACTGCTCAACAGTTCTTTCAAGAAATATAAACGTAAGCTTTTCTCATGTGCAAACTTATCTGGTCTTGGAATGTTATTGATGGTTTTTTCAAGACTTTTTTTACTGTCATATTCAGGAATTGTCGCATCACCTGTGAAATAAATGCCTCTAAACATCATCGGATCGTGTAGATTGGATGTTTTAAATATTTCGCTTAAATAAATATCCAGAGTACTTTGAACTTCTCTAAAGGATGTTGAAAATACATACAACCCATCAGCTTCAAGCACGGTCGAATTTTCCGTATATATTTCAAGAGAAATTCTTTGCAATCTTGCTTCTATTTGATGAAAAGCCTCTGACAACCAACTCGCACTATAGGTTTGATTGATCCCATAAGGAGAAGACCATCCAAAAACTTCATGCAAACTCTCTGCAGGAATTTCCCTGCAAAAACTTTCAAATCCAAAAATTGCATCTGTTTTTGTCACCACAACATATACTGGAACCGAAATTCCACATGAAGTTTGCAATTGTAAAAGTTTTGTATAAAGTGTGCGCGCCCTTTCTTGAATCACACTTAAATCGAGTTTATTTTTACCGATCAACTCATCGCAAGGAATGGTCAGGATAATACTATCAAGTGGCCGATTGGGGCGATAGCGTTCCAACAAAGATAAAAGATGGCGCCATAATCCAAGATCACTTTGCCCCGACTCTTTTTCCAAGATAGAAACACCTGGGGCCTTGAGAACGATTCCCTGATCGTAAAACCACCAGTATTTTTTCATCTCTTGTATCCGGTAATTCATCACATCCAGCTGAAATGGACTCCCAAGACCGGCATGATCAAGCAGAGACTTTTTACCACTCCCCTGCCCTCCCACAACCATATAAAACGGCGTTTTATAAAGGGGATCCACTCCCCCAACCATCTCTTCAACGATCAATTTCATTTGTTCAAAAGATCTTGAAAGCTCATCGGTTGAAACCGCAGGAGATGCAAGCCCAAATATTTTTTTCAATTGATAAAAATAAGACTTTTCGTCATTTTCTTGTCTTTCCTGAGCACTCAGAATGGCATCTTCTGGATTCTCTTCTATAGGAAGGGCTTTTGGTTTTTTAAGTCTTTTAAGATTCCGGCGAATCACCTTAAAGAGAAAAAAGAGCAATATAATAACCACGATAACCGCGATCAAAATCAACCCAATAATTAAAATATGAGAATGCGGCGCAACGATACGCCAGATCTGTGAAAAGAGGTTAAAAATATGAGTAAAATCAAGAATTGAATCAAACATGTTACTCTTTCTCCTGTGAAATGCGAATGATATTTTGGGCAGCGGTATTAATATCTATTGTTGCAAAATGAATCATGCTGTATGAAAAAATCAAAAAAATTCCAATCACTGCTGAAAATGTCCAATACCAAATATGCGGGCTTTGAACTGTTTTTTGATCTCCGGCTTTAATGGTAAAAGCATAAGGCTGTTTGAAAAGCTTTTCATGCCCTCTAAAAAGCTCAGGCGTCTTGCGATTAATAAATAAGAAAAGCTGATTTTTATAAGCTTGAAGACGCCCCAAATCATCAATGTCTTTATATTTTCCCTTAAACCCCGTACCAAGGGCCACCAAATACAAAATTGCAATATCAATCTTGATGGGGTCTGGGTAGTTGAGGAAATCATCGAGGCGTTCAAAAAAACTATCTCCTGCCGTATGGGATTGAAATATTTTGGATTCTAAAAGGTTTTCTTCCCAAACTTCTTTTCCATGCCAGGTTAGATTCAAAAAAATCTCATCAGAAATAGAACACATAATATAACTTGCATCCGTATAATGACTATAGGCAATTTGTCCGCCCAGCCTTAAACTGTTTAAAGATTGCGTCTCTAACATTTTTTGCAGCTTCATCAAAATCCCCGAAACAAAAGCTTCCAGCTCAGGCTTCGATTCTTCTACATTTGCATAAAGACATGTTAACGCACGTTGCTTTTGTCTGATGAGCTCTTTATAAAACTCTTCAAAAGACTCCAAAATATAAGAACTGTAGATCTCTTCACTTCCTAATCCGATAATTCTATAAGGGATTGG
>CAIYWZ010000084.1 GCA_903930075.1 uncultured Alphaproteobacteria bacterium
ATTGCCACGGAACCATCGTGGAAAAAGCCTATGGTATCCTTGAGCGCTACCACTACACCGACACCCAAATGCACGAATATCTCATGGCCGCCCTTGCAAGAGAGGATTTTGAACATACACTTCAGGTGGAATCGGAGAAGGCGCATGCCAGGGGTGCCAAAGACAATGCTTTGGAAAACGCAGCTGCGATGCTTGAAGAGGGATTGCCCGATCATATGATTTTCAAAATCACCAAAATCTCCCCGGAAGACCTCGAAAACTTAAAAAGTATATAAAAACGTGACCCTTAAAAAAAATTTATATGATGTCATCATTATCGGTGCTGGTGCCGCCGGGCTCATGGCGGCCTATTCTGCAAGTTCGCGGGGGAAAAGCGTTTTACTCTTGGAGCACACGCTCAAAATTGGAGAAAAAATCCGCATTTCAGGCGGAGGTAGATGTAACTTTACCAATATTCACACGCGCTTTGACCGGTTTATTTGCAAGAACCCCCATTTTGTCAAATCCGCCTTAAGCGCCTACACGCCGCATGATTTTATCAAACTTGTGGAAGATCACGGCATTGCCTATCACGAAAAAACATTGGGGCAGCTTTTTTGTGACGGGTCTTCCAAACAAATCATTAATATGCTCGTCTCCTTGTGCGCCAAGGGGGAGATTAAGCTGGGGTGCACCGTGGAAGAAATTTCAAAACCTGATGTGTTTCACGTGGCCACAAACCAAGGACTTTTCACCGCGTCTTCCCTGATCATTGCCACAGGCGGCCTTTCTATTCCCCAAATTGGGGCCAGTGATTTTGGCTATCGCATCGCAAAGCAATTTGGGCACAAAATCATCCCCACAAAACCCGCCCTTGTTCCCTTAACCGTGCCTGAAATCTTCACTTCCATGAGCGGCGTATCAAATTTTTGCACAGTTCACTACAAAAAAACGTCTTTTGAAGAAAACATTTTGTTCACCCACAAAGGCCTGAGCGGGCCTGCAATTTTACAGATCTCGTCGTATCTCGAGAGCTTCAAGAGCCAGATTTCCATCGATCTTTTGCCTCAAATGAGCCTTGAAGCGGATTTTTTAAGGGATAAAAACAGCAAACAAACCCTTGGGAATTACCTCAAAAACCTCTTGCCAAACCGCCTTGTGGAGCATCTCAATACCCCTGATTTTCAAATACCGCTCACGGACCTTAAAAAAGAAAATCTTTTAAAGATCGCCCGAAATATCCACAACTTTAACGTCCAAATCCAAGGCAGTGAAGGCTATCAAAAAGCCGAAGTCACCGCAGGCGGGGTCGATACCGATGAACTCTCGTCCAAAACCATGGAATCCAAAAAAGTCAAAGGGCTCTTTTTCATCGGCGAAGTCATGGATGTCACCGGTTGGCTCGGGGGCTATAATTTCCAATGGGCCTGGTCCTGCGGGATGGCCGCTGGAAAAAGTGTTTCATGACCACGTCGAAGGATTTTAAGTTTTCGGGAATTCTTTTGATCACCATAGTTTTTAAGGATTCCTTCAAGATTTTGATAATTTCTGGTCTTGAAATAAGATAAAATGATGCGTTCATATTTTTCCAAATTTCCACCATAAAGATATGACAAGGCCAGATATTCCACAATGAAATATCTTGAATTCTCAAATGCCCCCTCTTCAAAAAGCGTGTTATAAAAATGGGCTGCTTTTTCATATTTTTCCTCTTGAATACTTCCTTGCGCGTCCATAAGAAGCTTTTGTTGATCTTCTAAGGTCAACGTATAGGACCTTTCCGCCCGCTCAAAAAGCTCTTGAAGCCTTATATCCCCAAAATCTTCCAATTCTGCGCCATGGAGCGTTGGGGGGGAGAAAAAAACGATTGCCAATACGATATTCATTTTTCCCATGTAAATCTTCCTTTTCTTAAAACATAGTATTTATTCTATAGATAAAAAAGATATTTTTCAAGAAAATTTTAAAATAAAATGAATGATGAAATGCGCACCTGTGTGAACGAAGCCATCTTCACAGGGGCTGTTCAAACTCACAGACCCAAGAGCTTATTAAGTTTAGCAATCAACGCCTTAAGGTCAAAACTCGACTTCTTGGTTTCAACACTAGGCGCTGTCTCAACGATATAATCATTACAAGCAGTAGGAATCTTAGAAACTTGAGCATAATTTTCAATACATGTTTTGACTTTATTTTTCTTTGCATTTTCTTTTAATTTTCGATAAATCCCCCCTAAAAGATTCAGAACTAAAATTTTGTTAAGCTTAATTATCTCGCTCTCTCCCATGGACTTATAAGTTATTTTGAAGGTGCTCATTGTTACGTTGTATTGGTTAGGATTGCATTTCATAATATTCTCATAAAAAGATTCGTTAGGATTGTGGTCTAAGTTCAATATCTCTTTCTTTTCAGTTGTATTTGTACATTCTGTACTTCCCTTATATACATTATTTTTGTTGTTTCTATCGCCAAACCTATCATCCGCGATAATCTCCAAAAGAATTTTATTCTGCAGCGAGAGATCTTGGAAAAGGCTCATGTCTATTTTATCATGATCAAAAAACGCTTTTTTTGCGTCTTCTAAGACCTTTTTTGCTGCTTGATCTAGCTCTTGATCTGATATTACAGTATTATGACCAGGGTTTCCCCCACCAAACCCAGCCACTGGCAGCAAGGTTAGAAGGATGAAGGTGGTGGTTAAATTTTTCATTTTTTTATCTCCTTAATTTGTTGTTGTCCCTTGTTTATCCATGATAGATTCACCTCTGTGGCCTGTTTTTTAAGGTAGCGGGGCGTTTAAAATGACACCTTTTCCCATTCTGTTTGTTGCTTTTTAAGATGCATTGAAGACGCAGGAAGGTGCCCGCGCAACACTTGCAAAAAAGTGATCCCCCCCTCACCCCAAACCAATCCGCAGGTTTTTTTAAAAACAGTTGTCATCGATTTCATTCTTATGAGAACATAAAAAGATGAACAAAGCGTTAATTGCGGGAAATTTTTTATTGATTTACAATATTATTTGTGCGGCTTCATACGAAAGTCACCGCAGGCGGGGGGGGGGTGATACCGATGATCTCTGGTTCAAAACCATGGAACCCAAAAAAAAGTCAAGGGGCTCTTTTTCATCGGCGAAATCATGGGTGTGGCTGGGGAGATGACCCGCTGGAAAAAGTGTTTAAAGAACCCCCTTTTTAATTTGAAATAAAAAAATGATCCCCCATACCCTATTTTTTTAATTTTATTAACCAAATCTTTAGAAATAGATCAGAGAATGCATCTTAGTGGTTTGAAAGCCTGGTTTTACAGTGATTTCAAAGTCCGTAAAAAATGTATTTTGCTCAATGTAGCGTCAAGGAAAAAGAAAGTTCAAGAAAAAAATGGTAGGTAGTTTTTATCGTATTGCTCTTTTGATCATGTGGGTCGTTGTAAGTGTTGAGGGGGTGAATTCGTCAGAAGCACAACGTCATGATACTGATGAATATGGTAGCGCTTATGCCCCGTATCCGGAATCAAGAGAGGAGGTTCTAAAAAACATCTATTCTGACGCACAAAGTACCTGGAAAAGTACGGCTGCGAAGATTGGGGTACTCCTTGCAGGAATTTCAGCAGGAATCCTAATAGCTTCAGAAACGGCCACAACTCTGGGAGTGGGAGGAGTGGTAGCAGGTCCTCTAACAACCGCTGCAGTTGCAACCGCAGCCGCTGGTCCTGCGGCCCCTATCGTTGGTTTTATAGTGGCTGCGGGACTAACTGGACGAGAACTGGTTCACTATAATAGATGTCGGAAGAGATGTTCAAACGCGGGTTTTGACACGTTGATTAATCTATACTCTGAGCTTTTTCCTCAAGGATCAGAAGCAACCCAAGAAATAAGCCAAAAAAAATATATTGAAATATATAATAAGGCTCAAGAAGCATTGAAAGGAAATCCCAAGGATCCTTATCAAGACAACCCTCTACAATGCATGCTCAAATGTCGAAAATATTTCAAAAAAATCGATTATATTGAAAAACTGTCACTTGCGCTCTTTAATAAGTTAGCAGAAAAGAAACCTGAGAATCAAAAAAATCCCCTGGATACCCCTTCAACAAACACACCACAATGTCCAACATGCAGCACAGAAGGAAGTTCATGTAACATATGCAAAAATACAAATAACAAGAATCAGGAAACCTGTACCAAATCAACATGTGTAAAATGCAGAGATGGAAACTTTTGTGGATCAGAGGCCTGTAAGGCTATTGAGTTTACAGCAGGTGTTCTTAATATACCAGTGAAAAAGACCATTAAAAAAACAACCCCCATTCTAGATTCTGAAAATGAAACAGATGTCATTGTAGATAACACTGTAGTAAGCCTTGATGATGACAATGACAATGACAATGAAGGAACAGAAAAAAACGTCAAGTTGGATCCACAAAAAGTAAAAGAAATCGAAAAAGAAATCGAAGTGGATAAAAAAAAGTTGAAACAAGAATTGGAAAAACTGAAAAACAATTCAGAGACACTTCTTGGGAATATTCTTATCGACATCAAAAATAAAAATCAATCTGTATTCGGATCTATCAAAGAATTTGCTAACAAGGTTTTGGACGATATGAGTAATACAAAGTCTGCAGATGAAAAGCCTGCAGATAAAAACTGTAGTAATCTATGGGACGGTATAGTCAAGGAGTATACAGTTATTGCATGTGATGATTTAAAAAATATTCGAACCAATATGGAAAAGAAAATAGTCGCATTCAACACAATGCATGAAACAAATTACGATATATATAGAAAACAAAAAGGACCAAAGCGCATATTTTACAAAACATTTGATCAATTCCATCGATGGTTATTTCACAATTATGTAGAATTCATCATAAAGCGTAGGGTAAAGATGTCCTGCCTGCTATCAGAGTTTGAAACTTCTTTTGTTGCTTCTAGTTCCTCTGTTAATCCCACTAATCTCTGCCGCACTGTTTCTGGTGGTGGTACCACAACAAGTAGTCCTGCCCCTGTTACTCATGGTGCCACTGGTACTCCTAACCCCTTAGGGAGACGCACCTTCGAATAACAAATGTAATTCTTGAAAATGTTAAATAAAGGTAACTCTTTCACTCAGACAATGATTTAAAACATCTCTACCAGTCACACACATCCTGCGCGTATGTGAGTCAAGACGCGTGGGGAGGAAAAAAGTTAAAACGGGAATTGCCAAAATACACGTTAAATCTGATTGCGAGATAGGTCCTTAAATGGTATAATAGATTCATAAATAAATGGTAACTATTTACCAAAGTTACGCATCTCCCAGGTCGTCATCCCCCTAAAACGCCAGTTTTTAAGGGATCTCCCTTCCTCTCATCACGCAAGAGGGGAATATGTATGAGCACAAGGGAGATCTTACAAAACTAAAGTTTTGAAGATGACATTGGTGGGGGGATGATTTTGGTGAATAGTTACAATAAATGTTAAATAAGGTAATAAAAAATGAAATTTGATTGTATCATCATTGGTGGGGGCCCAGGTGGCTATGTGGCGGCGATTCGTGGGGCTCAAAAGGGTTTGAACGTTGCGCTTGTAGAGGAAAAGCATTTAGGGGGGGTGTGTTTAAATTGGGGATGCATTCCCACCAAAGCGCTCCTAAAATCGGCGGAAATTTATGCCATGGCCAAAAAAGCGCCGGAGTTTGGGGTGAGTTTTGGGGAGGTGACCTTTGATTTGGACAAAATGGTGGCACGGTCAAGGAGTGTTGCAGGACAGCTTGCAGGCGGCGTGAAGGGATTGTTGAAGAAAAACAAAGTGACCGTTTTTGATGGACGGGGAAAGCTGTTGGGCGGCGGGAAAGTTGCATTTGGAACGCAAGTTTTAGAGGCCAAAAATATTATCCTTGCCACGGGCGCCCGGGCAAAGAACCTCCCCCACATTCAAGCGGACGGAAAAATAATTTGGAGCGCAGCCGATGCCATGGTTCCAAATTGTCTGCCTAAAAAGCTCCTGGTTTTGGGCTCTGGCGCCATTGGAATTGAGTTTGCAAGCTTTTTTAATGCCCTTGGCTGTGAAGTCACGGTGGTTGAAGTTCAATCTCAAATTCTGCCCCAGGAAGACGCAGAGATTGCAAACCTTGCGCGCAAAGCCTTTGAAGCCAAGGGGATCAAGATTTTAACCTCGGCAACGGTGGAAGCGGTTTCTCTCAAAGACAATTCATTGGGAGCCACCATCAATAAGGAAAATCATATCTTTGACCGCATGATTTTGGCTGTGGGCATTCAAGGAAATATCGAAGATCTCGGCCTTGAAAAAACAAAAGTCAAAACCGATCGCGGATTCATTGTCACCAAGGATTTTGCGCTCACCGATGAACCCGGCGTTTATGCCATTGGAGACGTCGCCTCCCCGCCTTGGCTGGCGCATAAAGCCTCCCACGAAGGGATTTTGGCCATTGATCACATCACAGGGGACAAACACGCAAAGCCCTTAAACCCTAAAAATATCCCCGGGTGCACCTATTCTTCACCGCAGATCGCAAGCATAGGCCTGACTGAAAAGCAAGCCCTGGATGCAAAGCTTGAGATTAAAGTGGGCCGTTTTTCAGGGATGGGCAATGGAAAAGCTTTGGCCATTGGTTCACCGGAAAACTTCGTCAAAGTGATTTTTCATGCCAAAACAGGCGAGCTTTTGGGCGCTCACTTGTTAGGATCAGAAGTCACCGAAATGATTCACAGCTTTGCTTTGTGTAAAACCCTCGAGACCACGGAACAGGAGATGATGCACACCGTCTTCCCCCATCCAACGCTCTCCGAAATGATCCACGAGGCGGTGTTGAATTCACAAAATCTGACCATTCATATGTGACACCCATGCACAAAAAACCAGACTGGATCAGAGTCAAAGCGCCCCAATCTCAAGGGTATCACGAAACCCATGCGCTTGTGCGGGATTTAAAGCTCAAAACCGTGTGCGAAGAAGCGGCCTGCCCCAATATTGGGGAATGCTGGACGAAAAAGCATGCCACATTCATGATCCTGGGGAGCGTGTGCACACGGGCCTGCAGGTTTTGTAATGTGGCCACAGGACGGCCTGATCTGCTTGACCCCCATGAACCCGAGCGCGTGGCTTTTGCAGTCAAATCCATGAACCTGAAGCACGTTGTCATCACCTCGGTGGACCGGGATGATTTGGATGACGGAGGCGCGGAGCATTTTGCCCAGGTGATTGGCGCCATCCGCAAGGAAACCCCTGGCAGCACCATCGAAATCCTCACGCCCGATTTCCTGCGCAAAAACGGAGCCGTAGAAACGGTCGTTGCCGCCAAACCCGATGTTTACAACCACAACCTTGAAACCGTCCCAAGATTATACGCCACCGTTCGCCCAGGCGCGAGATACTTCCAGTCCCTATGGCTCTTAAGCAGAGTTAAAGAAATCGACCCCACAATCTTCACAAAATCCGGGATCATGGTGGGCCTTGGGGAAGACAAAGGTGAAATTTATCAAGTCATGGACGATTTAAGGTCCGCGGGCGTTGATTTTCTGACCATCGGTCAATACCTCCAACCCACCCCCAAACACCACGAGGTCATGCGCTATGTGGACCCCAATGAATTCGAAGACTACGCCAAAATGGCCAGGGGAAAAGGCTTCTCCATGGTCTCCAGCTCCCCCCTCACCCGCTCCTCTTATCACGCAGATGCGGATTTTGAGGAATTAAAGCGTGCAAGAATCGGCTAAAAAATAAGGGGCAATAAGTCACATCTTTTTTTTCTTTTTAAATTTTAAAACAAGCTTTGGTTCTTCTGATGCAGGACGTTTGAGTTTGAAAACGATCTTTTGTTCTTCTTCTGAAGATTCGCTTGATTTTTCTGATTCTGATGAGGTTTCTCCATGTATATCAAAATCAAGTTCAAGGATTGGAAATGTAATTCTATCTGCAAGGATTTTTTGAAGATCGCTCTCATTGTCTTGCTCTGGACTTTTAAAAACATCTGCGAGCATATCTCCATATGGAGCAGGGGCTCTGTCAGATTGATTTATCATTGGGTTCGTGGCTTCCAATGGAATATTTGTTTCAATCAATGGTTCGTTGATTAATGCCGTCATGGGCGTGCACGGTTCACTGGCAAATGTTGCCTTTGAGATTAAGAGTGCGATGAATGTGAGATAAATTTTCATGTTTTGGTTCCTTTTGTTTACTTTTTAGATTTAATTGATTTTTTGGCAGCTTTCACAGCCTTCGTTTTCCCCGCAGGAACTGGATTTGAGTTCTCTGCTGAAATTTTGTAATATGTTTTGCCATTTTCTTTTGTATAAAGCGCGCCAGAGGCAAAAAGCTCTGTGTGTTTAAACGCCCCTGGTATGGGGC
>CAIYWZ010000085.1 GCA_903930075.1 uncultured Alphaproteobacteria bacterium
CGTGCTGTTCCAGAGCTTTCCGTGTGGATGGATTTACTTGTCCCATAGCCCACGTTAAACGCTATGCCACCCGTGGATGTTGCCGTTGCATCGGGCGAGATGCCAAGGCTCCAATCGCTGTTTTCACGTGTGCTTGTATCCTCAAATTCATTTGTGTCGATATCAAGCGCCCCACCTTCTAATGTGGTGTTTTCGTTCCCAAAGGCCGACTTTCCATCGTGCTGAACTTTCAAGGGGCTGATCAAACACTCTGGATCAAAGTAGTACTTTGATCCACGAGGATTATTGGAGACAGCTAGGGCGAGACTCATTCCTGGTTATTTCCTGTTTGATTTAATAGCCATTCTTGAGGATATAATTTCCAAAAGCCTAAAGGATTGTGCGAAAAAGTCTCTTTATTTATTGTTTCGTCATTTGGCATATCTAAAATCACAAATACTGGTGAAGAAGAATCTAATGAGAAAGTTTCGCCGCTTTCTATTTTTGGATTTTCATTTATAATCCACCACGCAAATGAAAGTACAAGATTCTTTGCATCTTCATCAAATTCCAAAGGAGTAAATATATCTTTTTGGGAAAAATTATTCATTCCCCATGTCCAAGTCCCTTGTTTTGAATATGAGTTTGATACAAAAATATCGAAAATAACATTTTTATTAAATGATAGCTCTCCCCACTCATCGGCAGAAAATACAATTTCCCGTTCACAATTAAAAATTTTCACATCAGCACCTCCAATCTTTATGATTTCCGAAATCACCTCACAAAAGCTGTTAAGATCTTCCAAAGAGTTCGCTTTTCCTTCAATCATAAATACTGATTTCATGTGAGACGGTTTTTTTGGAAGATTCTCAGAGTTAACCCCTAGTATTTCGCGATCATATTCCCAATCAAAACCAGCTTTATATGATTGCTTAGATCTAAAATCCATTAATATTTTACCAGCAAAAAGATATTTATGGTTTTTTGCAAGCAATTGAGCAAACACCAACTCATTTTCCCAAGTTCCTGCTATTAAGATTACGGTTTTGTTCATAATACACTCATTGGCTTTACTTTTTCAGCTCTTAAATTTTCAATTAATATTTTATGTTTTGAAGATAACTCACAAATTGCATCTAAAAGTTTTTCAAATAATTCATTGTGAAAATTCTTGTATTTCTCTTTCAAAATTTCGAATTCTTGAGCACCGTTCATTAAAACCGTAAAGATATATTTACTTCTATTAAAGGCTTTCGAAATAAACTCATCGGAATTTTCAAAAAAAACAGTCAGAAAATCTTTTGTATCATATTGTTCTAAAGCAACCATGACTTCCTCAAAGACCCAATCATATTCACCTTCATTTTCAAAATATTTAAAAAATATTTTAATAGAAGAGGCATCTTTTCTTGAAACAATCTCATCGACTGTCTCAAGAAATCTCACACAATTATTTTTGTTTTTATCAAACGCTCTATATTGATCTAAATCTTGATAAAGCTCAATTAATGTTTTCATGATTTTGGTCCTTTCATAAACAAGTCTGGGAAAGTTTCTTTACTTTTTTCAATAACTTCCAACAAGCTTTTCTTGACTTCTTTTGTATATGCGCCGTCTTTAATATAAACTTCTCTTGCTCTCGTAAGAGATTCAGCCAGAGCCTGGCGAGGCTCAAGTAAAGGATTGTGCTCTATCAACTCTTTATGAATTTCACGATGACGCCCTCCAGCTCCTGGATGGGGATGTTCGACAAGCATTGATATTCCGTTTTCATGAGTTACTCCTTTAGATTGCATATATTTTGAATTAGGCATGTGATGAGCTGCAAGATTAGAGCCTGGAGTTTTTTCAGAAACCAATTTTCCATAAGGTCCTACTTTACCTTCTCCTGGGAGAAGTTGCTTTCCAGTATTCACTACTTGGCTTTTCATCGCCGGAACATCAACCGGTTTCAAGCTCCCCCGAGCAGCATCCAGTTCTGAAGTCTTGAAGCTGGCTGTGCTGTTTGTGTTATTATTTGAGATGATTGTTTTAAAGTCAATCTTTTCCTGCGATGCTGCGGGATTGGGGGTAACTCCCCAGGTACCATAAAGAAATATATTGAAATCTCCACGGAAACTACGATAGAGTAAATTCATAGTTCAATGTGAGGTTTTAAGCTGATGGACAGACGGGATAAAACGATACGAGATCTTTATGCA
>CAIYWZ010000086.1 GCA_903930075.1 uncultured Alphaproteobacteria bacterium
CAAAGACATGGCCAGCTTCGTTGGATCATCGATTTTTTCGTAGATGATTTTATTGAAATGCTCTTTTTCATCCTCGTCTAAAACATCGCCCTTTAAAATCGTTTGATGTTCTTTGTAAAGCGCCCTAAAAACTTCCTTAAACTGCGTGATCGTCGAGCTAAAATCGTCACTCTTGATGTCTTTAAAGGTCAAAAAAATCACCGGATATTTGTTTTGATGCGCCTGGCAAAATTCCCCATGTTCTTTAATCTTAAGACCCCGGAACATATCTTCTTCCCCCATTTTTAAAAAATGATAGAGCATGGACATGTTCATTGTTTTTCCAAACCTGCGCGGGCGGGTGATGAGAATCACTTTAGCGCCATCTTCCATGATCTCTTTCACAAAGAGCGTTTTATCGATAAATGTGTACGCAAGTGTGATGAGTTCTTTGAAATCGCTCACACTGATGGGAAGTTTTACGGGGGTGGTCATCAAAAATTACCTCTTGCATTCATTATTCTCCTAAGAGATTAACATAATTCACGGGGTTTTTCAATTTAAAAATATGTATTGCAGGATCCGTATTCACGCGAAGAATAGGGAAATTTGTTAACCTTTTTATGGTGAAATGATTACAAAACAAGGAGTAAGAAGGCGTTATGGACGATGATTTAGAGGCAATTTTAATGTTGGTGCGCACGCAAGGGGTGGGGCCGCGGACCTATTTGCAGTGGATGCGGGAGTTTTCAAATGCCCGGGAGGTGATTTCGAAAAACCCAAAAAATCTAAAGTTTCCAGAAATTGCAAGCATCCAAGAGGAAATGAGAAGAGTTCAAAAGTTTGGGGCCCGGATGATTTCCATACATTCTCCTCTTTATCCCCCATGCCTGAAAGAAATTCACGCGCCCCCCATTGTGCTCACGGTTAAGGGCAATGTAGAGCTTTTGTTGCGGCCTTCTGTGGGAATTGTGGGGGCGCGCAATGCTTCCTCCATGGGCAAGGTTTTGACCAAGAATATCAGCAAAACTTTGGGTGAAAATGGGTTTGTGGTCACCTCTGGGCTGGCAAGGGGGATCGATGCTGCCGCCCACCAAGGGGCCATGGAGACGGGGACAATGGGGGTGATTGGGGGCGGAATCAATGTGTTTTACCCTCAGGAAAACAAAGGATTGCAGGAAGAAATATGTGAAAAAGGACTTGTGATCTCCATTTTTGCCTTTGGCGAGCAACCCACGGCGACCCATTTTCCCAAACGCAACCACATCATCTCCGGGCTTTCCAAAGGCATTGTGGTCGTGGAAGCGGCCCTAAAATCTGGGTCACTGATTACCGCAAATGCCGCCCTTGAACAAAACCGGGAGGTCATGGCCGTTCCCGGATCCCCCCTTGACCCCAGATGCCAGGGGACCAATAAGCTCCTTAAAGACGGCGCTGTTTTGATTGAAAACGGGGAAGATGTGTTGCAGGCGCTAGGGATAGAATCCTTAAAAACCTTAAAAAACCCTAAAAAACCCATTAAAACACAGGGAACACCTCCAGAAACAACAACGACACAAGCCCTCCTCGAAAACCTCTCCTATACGCCCATTCCTTTGGATCAACTGATCAAAGACGCGGGAACCTCTCCCCACATTGTTCATGGTATTTTATTAGAATTGGAGCTGGAAGATAAAATAGAACGCCACCCGGGAAATAAAATCTCCCTCAAAATGACTTGATATGACGGGGCAATCCTTTAATCATCCTCGCCCTTGACAAACCCAGCAATATCGATAATGCGGTGAAAAAATTTCGCGTCTTTTAGCTCTTTGCTTACGCCCCCGATATGAAATAATACGGGCAAAAAGCTCGTCCCTTCTGGCGCATCGAGGCGGTTTATTTTTTCTTTGACGGCATCAACCACGCTTTTATCCACGGGGTTCGAGGAGAATTTGAATTCGCAGATGTAGCCCCATTCGTGAAGATGCGCCATCAAGGCATTGCTTTTTTGGATTCTTTCCTTTTTTGTTTCTTCACGTA
>CAIYWZ010000087.1 GCA_903930075.1 uncultured Alphaproteobacteria bacterium
AACGCGAAAATGGACCATGCCCATTAAAGATTGGCATGCGGCAATGGCGCATTTTATGATCAAATTTGAGGGGCGAATTTAAGTGCTTAGGAATGAATTTACACAGTTAATGGGACAGACCCGCGTCGTTTTTTTTGTTTGACTTTCATCATTTGAGATCACTGTTCTCCTGCCGCAACAAAGATCTCGCATCGTTTTACCCCGTCTGTCCATAGGATTCAAACCTCATATTGAGCTATGAACTTAAGTCCATCTTACTTTCCCTGGGGATTTCAATATATGTCTTTATAGAAACTGGGGAGTTACTTTAGATTTCGGGGTAGATAAATTTTGATTGACTTTTTTAAAATAACATGATAAATAAAAAAAATATTTCAACCCAAAAATGGAGTCCTATCCCTATAAATAAAATCATCATCGCATGTCTGACCGTTCTTTTTACAGTCTTTTTATAGGGGCTTATAAAGTTTCTAGGGAAGCTTTGATTCAAATCGAGGATAAAAAATACACCTACGCGTTCCCCCCAAATACGAGTATCCTCCTGATCGGCATGGCCTTTTGTGGCAAAGAAATGCAAGCGGCGTCTAAGATTTTGGAGGCAAGGTCGTGACCAAAGCCTCCAAAGAGAGTTTATTTTTATTCTTCTTCAGAACAAATCAAAGCCGTTCCCTCTTCAAAACCTTCCTCATAGTCATCTAATGAAACTTGTGGTTTTTTGGGATCATGATTCTTACTATACTCTGGATCATATTGACAATCTTCGTCTTGCCCTGCAAGTTTGAGCACAGCAACCGAACATTCTTTTTCAGAAGTACTTTTTTTCGCAACTTCTAACATCCTCGAAAAACACGCTTTAGAAAGCGTTTTTGGTTTTTCTATGGAGTTTTCTTCTGAAGGGCTTTCTTTTGAATCTTTTTCCACAGAAGATGCAAAAAGACCAGAAACCAACATCAACCCAATTATAAATGACAAACTACTTATTTTTTTCATAACACACTCCTTGATTTAAATTATGAATCAAAGCGTATAACAAAAAGATTAACTTTGGGTTAATTTTTCATATCAATTTTAATAAATTTCCAAATAAAGTCGATGGTCCTAAATCATCGCGTAACTCTTGACCAAATTTGTTCATGGAGTTGCGCAAGAGGTTAATCCTCTTTCAACATCTCAAGCCCCAGCCATTCTTCCTCGATCTTTTCAAGATTTTTGAGATTTTCCTGCAGGAGTTTGCTTGTTTGATCAAAGGTGGCTGGGTCTTTTGCGTAAAGTTCCCCATCTTCAAGAATTTTTTCAAGTTTCAAACGTTTCTCCAAAGAGGCATTGATTTCTTTTTCCAGCTGCTCATAGCGGAATTTTTCTTTAAAGCCGAATTTCCGGGTCTCTTTTATGGAAACTTGCGGCGTTTCTTTTTTCACTATGGCAGGTTTTTGCGCCTGGTTTTTGGCATTTAAATAATCCGTATATCCGCCCACATATTCTTGGGTTTTCCCATCTTCAAACACCAAAACGGAGCTGACCGTTTCATCCAAAAAATGCCGGTCATGGGAGACAATCAGAATCGTCCCTTGGAAATTTGAAATAAGCTCGGTGAGCAATTCCAGCGTTTCCATATCCAAATCATTGGTCGGCTCGTCCAAAACCAATAGATTGCAGGGCGTTGAGAAAATTTTAGCCAAAACCAAACGGTTACGCTCGCCCCCTGAGAGGGAAGAAATGGGGCTGAGCGCCTGGCGTTCTTCAAAGAGAAACTCCTTCAAATAAGCCACCACATGCATGGATTTATCATGGACCATGAGATGATCACCCCCTGCATCACACAGATAATCCCGCACTTTCAGGTGCTCGGGCAAATTGATCGCGCTTTGGGCAAAGTGAGCCACCTGGAGCTGTGTCCCATGGCGCACGGAGCCCGAATCCGGAGTCATTTTTTTAAGCAAAATGTTCAACAGCGTTGATTTCCCCACGCCATTTGGCCCCACAAGCCCCATGCGGTCTCCCCGGGCCAGTTTGAGGGATAAATCCTGTAAAATCACCCTCCCCTCAAAGGTTTTAGATATTTTGTGCGCCTCAATCACCAAATTTCCGCTCACATCGCCGGTTTTAAGTTGGATCGAAGCTGTTTTTGTGGGGCCCGTCACTTCCCTGCGCTTTTGCCGCATGTCCATGAGATTCTTCAGGCGCCCCTGGTTGCGCTTACGCCTTGCGGTCACGCCCCTGGCCAGCCAATGGGCCTCGGCTTGGAGGTGCTTGTCCATCTTCCCCAGCATCACCTCTTCCTGGCGCAAAATCTCCTCGCTCCACTCCTCAAAGACCTTAAATCCTTTGTTTGAGGTCCGCAGAGTTCCCCGCTCCAGCCAAAAGGTGCAATTGGTGGTATTTTCCAAAAACGTTCGATCGTGGCTAATCACCAAAACCGCCCCCCGAAAGGCCTTAATCTGGGCCTCCAGCCACTCAATTGTTGTAATATCCAAATGGTTGGTGGGCTCATCGAGCAGCAAAACATCCGACTCTTCCACAAAAAGCTTCACCAAAGTTGCCTTCCGGCACTCGCCTCCTGAGAGCGTTTTTAAGGGAAGATTCGCATCCAGGCCCAGCTGATCCAGATAGTTTTGCGCCATATATTCAGGCGCTTTTTCGCACACATAATCCATCACCGTGTCAAAGCCTTCAAAAGAAGGCACCTGGGGCAGATACGTCACCTGCGTATGGGGATGAACAAAAAACTCTCCCCCATCAAGCTCCACCTCCCCTGCCAAAACCTTGAGCAAAGTCGATTTCCCCGTTCCATTGCGCCCCACAAGACACCCCTTTTGGCCTCTGTCCACAGACAAGTCCACCCCCAAAAAAAGCGGCTTCCCCCCCAAAGTCAACATGCCCTTATTCACCATCAAATGCGCCATCAAAAATCCTTTTCGTTTATTTATGTTTACCAGTAGTTTTAGCAAGCTTTGACGGGATATACAAGTTTGATTTGACTTTTTTTAAAATTACGTGATCGTTCGTGAAAATTATTTTATAACTATTCACCAAAATCCTCCCACTTCAATTATCTTTTCAATCTTTCAGTTCTGTAAGATCTCCCTTCACCTGGCCAACCCACTCCCCCCCCTTGTGTTTTTATACGGGATTTTTACATGGATCAAGACAAGGGAGATCTTACAAAACTAAAGTTTTGAAGATGACCGAAGTGGGGGGAGTTACACTAAATCTTTTGATCTTTTTCGCCGGTAATGTGTGGCGCCTTTATTTTTTCTTTTTGCTGTTTCTATTTTTAAGATGATCGATCATTTTTTCTACAATACGAAAAGCATCTGCCCTTTTGCTGCCCCATGATTCATTGATTGCATTTTGGATATCTTCAATTTTTGCACGTGAAAGTTTATCACTATGGTTTTGCTCTAAGGCTTTAAGAGATGAGTATCTTACTTCAGGTGAAAAAACTGGATCTTGAACAACGATCAGCGCGGCTTGCCTTTTTTGATTCTTATGTTTTTCAAGACCGTCAATCGTCTTTTTTGCCTGTAGTCTTGCCTGAATACTGAGTTTTTTGGTTGAAATGGATTCCAAAAGTATCTCGAGGATGTTTGCATCGCCTGTTTGGGTATTGGATATATGTATGTAGCTATGGATACGTTTATCCTGAATGATTTCTTTTTTAGGAATAAATTTAAAATACACAAGAACATCTTTCACAAAAGACATACAATACAAATCTTCGTCCGGGTCACAGGCTTTAATATGAATCGTTTCTAAAATCAAAACAGTAAAAATAATTTTTTGAATTTTCATTGATTTTTTTGATTCTCCCTCATCAATAATGTATAATGTCTAATCATACACGAAACTAAATAAAAAACAATCTCGATTTATTTATCGTAAAACTGATGTGAAAAAATAAAGCAAAAAATGAAAATCATTGATTTTTGAGTTTAAAATCATAGATATCGCCAATATTTATAAAAAAAGTTAATAAAAAGTTAAAAAAATAATATCCAATGTCACAAAGGGTTTTGAGTTAAAAATGCCTATTTTCCGCATGAAAATAAAAGCGTATTCCGCGAAAAAGTAATTTTTTTTAAAAAAAATGCAAATACCCCCTTGATTTTTTTTAAGCTCTCATATAAATTCAAGAAATATTAGCAATAACCGATTAACAATTAACCAAACTTAAGGATTATAAAAATGAATAAACCACACAAAAAAATTAAAGTTAAGCCATCAAACATTTTCTCTTTTTCTTACAATCAAAGAGATCTTGAAAAGCGTTGGCTCCGTGGTCATTTGCAAGGCGCCTACAACGCATCTTCCGATCAACAAAGCTCAGCTTTCCGTGAAAAGCACATTGAAGAATTTTTGCGTAATTTGACCACTCCCTTTTTCTCCGTTTCTCCTGAAATCATGAAACAATTTATGATTGATTATACCCGTCACCACGGCGAAGTTCTCAATGCGACTTTGGTTGGTAACGAAATGGACATGTCCACATATGCGGTGAACAATTGCCTGTCTATTTTGGCCAAAACATCCATGATTCGCGTGCTTCAACCTTGGTACCAGGAATTGACCAAGCGTCAGGTAAAAACACCAAAGATCTATTTTAAGGATTCAGGTCTTTTCCACACACTTTTGAACGTTGTGACTCCAGAAGAACTCAGAGCGTCACCGCGCCTTGCAAACTCCTGGAAGGGTTTCGTTTTGGAAGAAATCATCAGCCATTACAAGCTCGACGATAAGGATTGCTATTTCTGGTCCACACACGCTGGAACTTGGGTTGACCTTTTGATCACCGTTGGCGGAAAGCGTATTGCATTCGAATTCAAATGTTTAGACCGTCCAAAAATCAAGCCATCCATGAAGATTGCAGTTAAGGATCTTGAACTGGATCACCTTTATGTGATTTATCCAGGCGAAGAAACAATGGAACTTGGCGAAAAAGTCACAGCCATGGGCCTTGACCAATTCAAAAACTTCTCTTAATTTTTCTATCCGTCCTGCATTCTTTTTTTAAGGGTGCAGGATTTTTTATGTCTTTACTTTTTCTTAATCTTTTTATGCCAGCATCAACATTAGAATTGGTAGTGCTGAATAAAAAAATTCATTTTATGCTTGCAGTTGGTTGTTCGTTTGTTTATAGATAACAGAAAAAATTATTCATTTTACAGGAGAGAAACTCATGAAAATATCCAATATTATTCTTTTTAGCCTTTGTATGACAAAAGCTCTACAGGGAAACAGTACGGATGATGTATTTCTTGCCTTTGAAAATGGGAAAATATCAGATGCGCAAATGAAGATCTTTGACCGGAATGAAGAAACAAAGGTTTTAGCGTCTTTGCTCCAAAGTTTCTTTGAACGTCTTGAAAAAGCTCCAAACACTTTGGAAAAAATGCAGTTTATTGATAACTTATATCTTCCCGATTCAATAAGTCTTGAAAAATTTAAAGGATTAGGTTTGAGATTTCTTGAGAAAAAAAATCGTTATGCTCTTTCCTATGAAGATTGGTGTAAGCGCCTTCCCAAGTAATTCACCTCAAACTAATTCACCTCAAACGTTTTTCCAAAAACGCCTGCATTCTTGTCTTTTGCTCAGGCAAATCAAAGGTGGAATAAAAAAGCTCTTTCTCAGCTTTTAGGGCAAAATTGGTTTGTGTACTTGCTAAAATCGCCTGTTTTGCTTTTTGTAAAAGGGGAAGGGATTGTAGGGCTATTTTCGAGGCCAACTCCAACGTTTCCGCCTCTAAGCTTTCGTGGGAAACAACCTTCGTCACAATCCCCAAATCATAGGCCCTTTGGGCTGTGATGGGCTCGCCTGAAAAAATCATGTGGGATGTGATTTTGGGGCCCACCAACTCACTTAACCGCACGGATCCACCAAGGCCAGGGATTGTTCCCACGGAAAGTTCCGGGAATCTGAATTGGGCTTGATCGCAGGATATGATCATATCGCACATAAGGGCCAGCTCAAATCCCCCCCCAAAGGCCATGCCAGAAACGCTGGCGATGGTGGGCTTTATGCAATGAGATAGACGCTCCCACAACGATCCTACCCTTTCTCCCTGGCGCATGGAGGTGGCTGTTTCTTGGAATACTTCTTTTAAATCTAACCCTGCGCTAAAATAATCGGGCCCGCCGGAGATGACCAAAACGGCATCCGCGCTTTCCTCGAATACATCAATTTCCACGGACAGTTCTTCCATGAGACCCTGACACAGGGCATTGCGTTTTTCCGGGCGATTGAGCCAAATCCACTTGACTTTGGGCGCAGGTGATGTGATGATTAAGTACATGATAAATAACTCCTATTGTTCATGTTGACAACTCTACAACAGTTTAAAGGAAAAATGAACAATGAATAGTGATGATAGATCCCCTTTCGGGTTTGATTTTTTGAGTTTCGGGGAAAAAACAAAAAAGGTTTTTGATGTTTTCACCTCCGTTTCCAGCTCCTATGATATGATGAATGACCTCATGAGCGCGGGCGCCCACAGACTCTGGAAAAAGAATTTTATAGACACGCTTCCTTTAAAACCAGGTGTTAAAATCCTCGACCTTGCCACGGGAACCGGGGATATTGCCATTGGCCTAGCTTCACGGGCAAAGGAGATGAATGTGGAAGCCTCCATCACAGCCGCCGACCCCAATGACGCTATGCTCAAAATTGCAGAAAAAAAAGCCTATGATGCAGGAATTATAGAAGGTATTGATTGGTGCACAGCTTCTGGCGAAGACCTCCCCTTTGAAGACGCAAGCTTTGATATTTGCACCATTTCCTTTGGCCTGCGCAACGCAACAGACATTGATGGGACATTACGCCAGATTAAACGCGTGTTAAAGCCCGGGGGCCATTTTTCATGCCTAGAATTTTCCCACCCCACATCACCCCTGATCGAGGTTCCTTACGAATTCTATTCCTTTGCCATCATCCCGCTCATGGGGCAAATCGTCACGGGAGATAAAGCCTCCTACGAATACCTTGTCCAGAGCATCAAAACATTTCCAAAGCAAGACGTGCTGATACAAAAACAATCAGACGCGGGACTGATCTCCAATTCCTACACCAATATCTTAGGCGGCATCGTGGCGCATCATAAGGGATGGGCCTAAATCTTCGGGGGAAGGGGATAAAAAATTTTTTTATTTTTTCCGTTATCGTTGACGTTCCAAACAACGCCTCTATCCCCTTCTTTGATTTCAAAAATGTGCTCGTAGAGTTTAGAACAGGGATCATAGGCTCGCACGGGATACCATTCCCCGCGCACAAAAATGCCCCTTTCTTCCACGTCTAAGGTATATTCAGGAAAGTTAACTGTGATCGGCAAGGGAAAGAGAGCATCTATAAATGCATCATCAAAAACGGATTTGATCCTAGGGTTTTCCATATTTTTTGCGGCTATAAAAAGTTCACGCCGCTTTAAGGGACTTAGATGAGAAAGCTCAGCAATGGTCTGATTTTTAAGCCCATCTACTTCCTCGTCAAACATTGTGGGGGTTATGTGATTCAAAACCAAAGCTTCCATGAGACTTTCAGGCGTTTTCTTTTCTAAAAGTTCGTGAATATACTTTCCTTTTTCTTGTGGAGTATCCTTTGTAACTTTTCTTTCCCCAACAGATGCAGAATCAGGCGTTTTAACATCCACTGTGACATCCACTTTGGCATCGGCTCTGGGAGGTGATTTTTTCTTCTTTTTTTGTGGAGAGGGCGTTTTTTGAAGGTTTTCCTGATGTATACTCTCTTTAATCGCATCAAATTCCAAATCACTTTTTCTGTTTTCAAAGACGCGACTAAAAAACTGGGTGGATTGTTTGACTTTCTTCATGATTTCTAATGTTTCCGCCACGCATACAGATGGGGTCTCTAAAATCTTTGTATACAGTGTTTCAAGTTCCGGGTTTGTGCTTTCCTGTTGAATCATTTCATAAAAATCATGGTATGCCATAATAACCGCCGCTTCATATTTATGTAAAATGGGAACCGATTCTAGGGTCTTGACCCGAAGCTGACTCACGGCCCTGTCCATCCATTTTTTTGCCGTCTCATCCCTTCCCATTGCATAAAAGAAAAAAGGGACGTAAGACTGATCTTTGGAAAGCTCTGCCGTTAAAAACAAAGGGTTATCAAAAAAATCCTGGTCTAACATCGTTTAATAACGCTGTGCTTTCCCTGCATTTTTTTCAAAGAACATCTTTGAAGCCAGATATAAAAGTTCAAACCATTGTTTATGGTGAACGTCTTTGAAGCATTTATTCAATTTATATTCTTCAAAAGAATTGGTCCTGGGATGGGCAGAAAACGCGGAAGAAACCTCAGAGAACCCCTTAAAAGATCTTTCAATATCCCCATTTCTTAAAAGATCGATATATCCAAGAAGTTTAGGGGCCCAAGGATTTAAAATTAAACTTACAGATGCATCTTTATCTTTGTATTCTTGTTTTTGGGAGAGAACACAGGGGAAATTCTCAAAAACGATATCATCTGCCCAGTCCACGAACTTTTCGATCTTGGTTTTTTCTGGCAGGCCACGTTTGTAAAAGACATCATGGAATGCATCGAGATTTTGTTCAAATTGATCCTGGGATTGCCCACAAATTTGATGAATTAAAATAGAAAGATATTGATTTTCCAAGTTCATGGAGATGATCTTCCTAGCAGCTTCTTCCATTGGGGAAATGAAAACATGGACAAGAGAAAGGTCATTTTTATTCAAAATAAGCCATCCAAGCATTGCAAAAAGATGGTGTGAATAAAGACTATTCTCAGAAAATACCAAGTTTTTATTCTTAAATGCGTCAAATACATCTCCTATGATCGAAGGAAGTTTCTGATATTGCTTGAAAGATATATAGAGGCTCAATAAAGAAAGGACCATTTCATCTTTCTGATTGATGAATTTTTGTACTCTTTCCGCTTCCTCCCCTTTCTCTCTCAAATTCTCGATGAGCGTTTTTGTAAAAGAAAATTTCTTTTCAAGTGCCTGATCTTCCGCAGCACATATTATATCACTTGAAAATCCTGGTAATGAAGTAGAAATTACTGTTAAAATCAAAACCGCGAGCGTGCATCTCATATTTTTAGTTACCTTTTGTGTTGATAGAATTTAATCTTAAATTTCATCCCTTATATATCAAAAAAAAGGCAGACTCAAGAGCATTCTTTAAAAAAGACTCTCACTGGAATTTATTAAAGAATATGATGGACAGTTCTTAGGGCTTTTCCACAAAAAGCCATACTGATAGAAATGATTTCCGATGCTTTCATGCCGCGCGCATAGTCTTTTTCGGCAATCTGCGCCAGGGCTTTTTCCGCGTATTCATCCAGCAATGATTCCTGCGGCGCAGTTTTGAATTCCAGCAGGAAGCCCCTCCCCTTACCATCAATTGGCGCAATGCGGATGTCATACCTCCCCTTGCCCCCTTCCCTATTGGAGGTAACTTCATGCGTTTCCTCAAGTCCGATGAACAGGCCTGTCATGAAGGAATGATATATTTTCTCTGGCCGACGTTTGTCGAAGTCGAAATAGCTAAAAGCGGTGATGTAATTTTGGATGTGCTCGGAGAAATCCTCGATGTCTCCATCAAGAAATTTTTTGATAAAACTCCGGTAATAATTCAGGCTTTTCCCCTGGGGCACAAACCAGTTTTCAACCATCCCAATAAATAAAGTTCGGATTTCCGCATTGGGAATGGCAACCATGGCCTTGAGCTTACCCGTGCGATCCACGGAGCTTTCCAAAACATGGAGGTAGCCTGTGTGAATCAGCAGCGTCCAAAGGGCATCTGGCGAGGTTTTGATACGCGGGAAGGTCAGGCTTCTTTCCAAAATCTGCTCCGTTGACCCTCCTTGCAACAACTCCTCAAAATCCTCCCGCAATTCCATTTGCTCTTCAATAAGCGTCTCGACCAGCGCGTTATCGGACGTGGAGAGCCAGTAAACATCGAGTTTTTGATGGGTTTGGAGATAACTTGTGATCGACCAAGGGTTGTAGACCCTGTGATTGCCGATTTTGTAACCGTTGTACCATTCTCGTATGGGAGAAATATCGGCCCCATCTGGCAAAAGGCCCATGACTTCCTCTTGCGTAAACCCAAAATACTCCCCGTAATCAGGGTCGAGCATGCTATAAACGCGCACATTGTTCAGCCCTGAAAACAAACTCTCCTGGGAAACCCGCGTGATGCCCGTCAGAATTGCCTTTTCAAGGTCTCTGTTATCTTTGAGGGCCGACCCCAAAAGAGACCTCATAAAGGGGATGATTTTGTCGTAATACCCTTTAAGGTACCCCTCCTGGATGGGCGTATCATATTCATCCAGAATCACAATGGGCCTGATTCCGTGGTATCTATGGAGATACTTCATCAAATAAGAAAGGGCAAGGCCAATCTCCTCAGAGTTGCCTATCTCTTTATCGATCATACTTTGGCAATAGCTTTTCTCTTCCCTCTGGAGAGTATCTCCTTCCAGGAGAAAACGATGCTGGGCATAGAGCCCTTGAAGCACGCTTTTCATATCCGTCATGGCCGCTTCAAAACTTGCGGGCTTCATATCCTTGAAGGTTAAAAAAATAACCGGGTATTGATTTTGATGTTTTGCGCAAAACTCCCCGTGTTCCCGAATCAAAAGGCCATCAAACAAATCCTTCTGCGCTCCGATTTTTAAAAAGCACTCCAGCATGGACATATTGAGCGTCTTCCCAAACCGTCTGGGCCTTGTAAACAGAATGACCTTCGCATGATCCTCCATCAGCTCTTTGATCAACAACGTCTTATCCACATAGGTCGAACCCTTTTGAATAATATCTTCAAAATCACTGGTGCCGATGGCAAAATTATAGAGCTTGGTCATAGGTACTTCTCCAATTCAATTATACTTATAATTATACCATAACCTGCGCCTATTTTTCAAGAAATTGATTTTCTTGATAAAGGTAACGATCAATTTTTGTATCTTCCAAAAAGCTCTTTTTTCCTTAAAGCGTTCCAGATATTCTTTGTCCCCAGGAGTTTTGGAATCAAAAGGGATCTGCCCTCCTCATCAAGTTTAATCCCTGTACTCACCAGCAAAAGCAGAATTGCGTTTGCATCACCTTCATTTTTTGCAATATGAAAAAGAGAGGATGCATTTTCTTTTAAATAATTTTGAAACACCACATCATCGATATTTATCCCTTTTTTCTCAAGAAACATTTCGACAATTTGTTCATCATCCCTCAGAACAGCAAGATGAAGAGGGGTCACGTCATCCAAGTTCTCGTCTTTTGATACTTTGTTGATATCAATTCGACTGTCCGCAAGAAGCATTTTGATGATTTCATATTTATCAGACTCGACAGCATAATGAAGAGGGGTCACGTCATCCAAGTTCTCGTTTTTTGATACTTTGTTGATATCAATTCGACTGTCCGCAAGAAGCATTTTGATGACTTCATAATTATCAGACTCGACAGCAAGATAAAGAGGGGTCACTTCATCACCCGAGTTCTTGT
>CAIYWZ010000088.1 GCA_903930075.1 uncultured Alphaproteobacteria bacterium
AGGCCGGGCTGGGCTTATCAAGCTTTTGCCCTTTACTCTCCAGGAATCGGGGGGCACGGATCCCTTTGAGGCTATGTATAAAGGGGGATACCCGATTTTATATGTAAACGGTGAAAAGCCTGAGACTTTTTTTCCAGATTACGTTGAAAATTACCTCGAGCGGGAAGTCAAAACCGTCCATGGGATCGAAGATTTAAGAACTTTCCGTAGATTCATGGAGATCTGTGCGTATTTAAGCGGAAATTTCTTTGATTATGAAACTGTTTGTAGGACTCTCGATTTGAAGAAAAAAACAGTGGAAAAATGGCTCACGATCCTTTATTCCAGCTACATCATCTTTTTCGCCGGGCCCTATCATAAAAGTGCCATCGCCAAATTCGCCAATAAGGACAAACTCTATTTTTATGACACTGGACTTTGTGCAGATTTGATGGGGGCACAATCGGTGGAGCATATCCGGATTAATGCGGATTTTAAGGGAAAACTTTTTAAAAACCTTATTTTTAGCGAGCTTTGGAAGAAAAATTTTATCAAAGGCCGTTACAAAGATCCAGCTTACTTTTGGAACGTTAAAGGCGAAGGCGGATACGAGGTGGATATGATCATCGAGGGAATGATCAATCTTAAAGCCATCGAAATCAAGGCATCGGACAAATTTGATCCCCACTGGTTTGACAATATGAGCAAGGCCAAACAGCTTCAAGAAGCCGATAAGTTTGTCGTCTACACCGGCCCTACGCAGGATGTGGAAGGAGGAAAAGCCTTAAACTTTCGCGACCTCCACACGTTGTTTTTAGGGTAAAATATCGTGCAAACCCGGCAATTTGAAATAACTGAAAATTCACAAATTGTTAACTTTTGTAGGCTTGACTGGGAGAGATGAAATTCTCGGCTGTACTACATACCCAACCTTCTCAATATTCATATTTCAAACAGAGGTATAAAATGAAATTTAAATTTTCAATATTCATCGCGTTGCTTTTTTCAGAAGTAGCTTTTGCGTCACAGCTTCCCCTTGCTCAAATTATGGATATCTGCGCGCCAGAGGAAAGGGAGATGCTCCCTTTGATTTTCCCAGAAAGCAATCAAATCAGGAGTGCATCTATTGTGACACGCAAAATACGAAATCAAATGATTGCAGAACCCGATGCAACAGTGCTTGTAAAATTCCGTGATATTGATCATTTAATGGAAATATCAAAAGAATATCCAGAAATTATTAGTGAAAATATAGTTTTGTTTTTTGATCCAACTGCTTCTTCAGATTTATCAGAATCTATTGTTCAAAGCGATGGTAAAGCTCTTGAAAAAGGAAGATTTTTCCATATTGCATCAGAGACAAACATGATATCTTCGGGCCGAATTCATGGAAAGGGTTGGAAATTTATATGGTCTACCCCTTCAGAATTTCAAGATTTAGGAGTTTCTAAGGATCATTCTCAGACAAAACCCAACTTGGAAGAAATCGTTCAAACGTTTTCATGTCTGCACCCTTCACGAATGCCAAGTGAAATATTGGGATTGACGCATACTCTTCAAGCTGATTTGGCGGCGCGTAAAGAAGATCGAGAGAAGAACCCCGATCGTTATAAAATTTTTAAGGATATTATGAACCCACAGGGAACTTTTATTTCCCAACTGAGTAAAATAACAGAGCCTTTCGATTCTCTTCGGGTTCAGGGCCATCATATTCTTTATGGGGAAACTTTGGATGCGCTTTTGGTCGTAAAAAATCAATTTCCACATATTTATAGTCGTGGAGAAATGAATGTCGTGGGATTTGATGGATTTAATGGGATTTATTGTGCGAATTATGAAATTGGAAAAAGATTTTTAATTCAATCTGCTGGAAGTATGATGCTTTACAATATAGGAACAGAAAAAGCCAAAGAATACGATTTGGAAATAAAGAGTGAGAAAGAGTTATGGATTGTCAATTCACTTCATGCAAATTGTTTAAGAATTTACACTAAAAATCCATACATTAGAACAAGTCTTAAAGAGATGGTGGGGTCTGTCCCATTAACTGTGTAAATTCATTCCTAAGCACTTAAATTCGCCCCTCAAATTTGATCATAAAATGCGCCATTGCCGCATGCCAATCTTTAATGGGCATGG
>CAIYWZ010000089.1 GCA_903930075.1 uncultured Alphaproteobacteria bacterium
GCTTTATACTCCTGCTTCACTTACGGTTTTGATCTTCTCAAAGACTATTTCTGCAATCCAGGAAACCAGCGCCTACTCTATCTTGTGGGGCTTTTACAAAATTATATTTTTGAGGTTTTTAAATAAGTGTGGGGTACTATGCCTGGGGGTATATGATTTTTGTGAAAAAGGCCTTGGCCATGTTTGCTTTGGTGCGGGCTTTTATTTGAAAGCGTTGCAACTGCATTCATGGCTGTTGGCTTGATGTTGCGTATTATTCTGCGTTGTTCATTACTCTGGCTGGTTTTCGATCTCATAGAATTCAATGGGTTCTACGGGCATAACTGTTGAAATTCCGTGTTTGTAAACCAATTGTGAATGGCCTTCTCTTTTTAGGAGGATACAAAAGTTATCGAACCAGGTGATAACTCCCTGGAGTTTGACGCCGTTGACCAGGAAAAGCACAACTTGTTCCTTATCTTTACGTAGGCGATTGAGGAAAATATCCTGTAGGTTGTTTGATTTTTCTTCTTTTCTCATGATGGTCACTTTCTTTTTTTTTATTCTGACGCGATATCAAGAGGAAATGAAAATCTCTCTAACCTTTCCCCTAATTTGATCATGCCTTCAATTTGTATATAAACCTTTTGAAAAACGCTGTCATAACGTAAAATTCTTGCATTTGGGTTTAAAAGTCTTGGTTCATAAAGCTCTATGGCTGTGATGAATCCACGTATAATTTTCATTCCTTCTGAACCGTTGGGGTTGAGGTGAGTATATTCCATCAAACCAAAATTTTCAGGTGTAGGGTAGTTTCCTTTTCGTGGCGCTAAGATGCAACGCGTATTAAAAATCATTCGAAGTTCTTTTTGGATCGACTCTTTTAGACCTTCCAGATTTGTGCGATCTTTGATCTTGGTCTCTTCTCTTTCCTGTGGATTCTCATCAATGAGACGATCAAAAAGAGGTAGCCTTGCTGTTGCTTTAGAAATTGCTGACATTTGAACCTACCTCTTTTTGATCACTTTAAATATTATTTTTAATTTCGTTGTTTATCTTGAAGTCTTTATCAACCCATGGGTGGTGGCAACGTCGCAACCAAGCGCAAGGATGCATTCATATCTTCGAGTTGGAAGTGTGGTCTTAAATAGACAACGGAGCGATATGATCCAGGTTGACCTGGAATGTCGTATACGTCCACACGGGCTTCTCTCAAAGGATATTTTGCCTTGATGTTTTGTGGTGCTTCGTCACTCAAAAGAACATAGTTTGCAATCCAACCAGTGAGGTATTTTTGCACTTCGTTCTTGGTCATGAATGTACCAATTTTATCGCGCATCAAAACCTTGATATAATGTGCAAATCTTGATGCCGCAAGAATGTAAGGCAAACGTGCGGAAAGAGTTGCGCTTGCTGCAGAAGTTGCTGAGCTGGTGTAAGCTCTTGCTTTTTGGCTGGTTTGTGCACCAAAGAATGCTGCATAATCCTTACCCTTGCAATGGCAAAGTCCAATAAAGCCAAGATCGCTGAGTTCTTTTTCACGGCGGTCTGTGATTGCAACTTCTGTTGGGCATTTTAAAGCGATATCCCCGTCAGTTGTTTTGAAGTTATATGAAGGTAGACCTTCTACGAGACCGCCGCCTTCTACACCGCGGATCGCCGCTGTCCATCCATAAAGAGCGAAGGCATTTGTAATACGTTCGGCCAAAGCATAGGCTGCATTTCCCCAGCAGAAGTGCTTATTGTTTGGACCATCTACATATTCTACAAAGTTCATGCCTTCAACGCGAACGGTCTCTGGACCATAGGGAAGACGCATCAAAATATGAGGCAATGTCAAAACAACATATCTGGAATCTTCTGAATCTCTAAAAATACGCCATTCGCGCATTTCTGTGCTTTCAAAAACCTTACTCAAATCTCTTGGAACACCAAGGTCCGAGAAAGAATCAATGTTGAAAAGCTTTGGACTTGCCGCTGTCAAAAATGGCGCATGAGCTGCTGCTGCAACCTGGGACATTTTAGTCAAAAGTTCCATATCTTTTGGGTGATTGCTAAATTCATAATCTCCCATCAAACAGGAATAAGGACTGCCACCGTAAGTGCCGTATTCTTCTTCATAAATCAATTTAAACGCAGTACTTTGGTCAAATTCTGGTGCGCGTTCAAGATCTTTCAAGAGATCTTTTTTCGAGATGTTCAGAACTCTAATTCTTAGTCTTGAGCTTGTCAATGTTTTGGATACGAGGTAATTAAAGCCTCTCCATGTTGCTTCAAGAGTTTGGAATTCTGGATGATGTAGCACTTCATTAATTTGAAGGCTCAATGTGTGATCCAATTCTTCAATTCTTTTTTGTATCAAAGCTATAGGATCATGTCCTGCTGATTCTCCTGACAATTCAACTTGAGTGATGAACTCTTTCAAAAGTTCAATGGCTCTTGGGCGTTGAACATCATCTCTGGCCATTTTCCCTGCGGTTAAAAAGTTTTCTAAATTTACAGCCAGACCATCTGAGTGTTGAACTGCGCCTTGGTTTTCTTCTCCATCTATCATTTTCTTTTCCTCTTTTTTCTGTTATAATTAAATTTGTGTAATTTCTGCTTTGAGAGCATCTCTGGTTTCTGATTTTTCCATAATCAATTTCAGCATTGCTTCCAAAGAGTCGTTTCCATCAAGCTTTGCGATCAGATCCATTAACTTCACTCTTGCTTCATAAAGCGCGTTAAATTCTGGATTTTTTCTTGTAATTCTTAATGGGTTAAAATCATCCATCGTGTTGAAAGTCAGGTCGATTTTTACATCATCCGCACCTGTTCCGTTTGATATTTTGTTGCGAACAACAAATTCAACGCGTGGCTTAACCGATGCCATATAATCTTCGAAGTTATTTTTATCTACTTCGACAAACTTACGTTCTTTAAGAGCAGGTAATTCAACTGTTGATTTTCCTGAAAGATCTGATAAAACTCCCATTACGAAAGCGAGTTCTTTCATTTCAACTGTTTCACCGACTTCTACATCGTATGTGATTTGAACCCGTGGAGGGCGAATTTTACTAATAGTATGTTGAATGCTTTGAGCCATGATATTTATCCTTTTTCGTTAGTTGTTGCTCTGTTTATCTTTAACTTGTAATCAGTACACCGCAAAAAGGTTAACGATTGGTAAAAAAAAATTTTTTTTTTAATAAATTTTTTTTAATTAGGGATTTTTAGGAAAAAAAGATGAATTATGAGGGGGGTGTAAGAGAAAGAACATGGTTGTTTTCCATGTTCTTTAAGACTTTAAGAATATAAATTTAGTTTTGAGCTTTAACTTGTTTGGGATCAACCCAGCCAATATTTCCATCTGCCCGGCGATATATAACATTAAATTCCCCATGCTTTGTGTTTCTAAACATCACAGCAGGAAGGCCTTCAAGATCCATCATCATGACGGCATCACTTAAAGAAATACTTTGAATTTGAGTCTGCATTTCAGCAATAATGACAGGATACCCTTCTTCTTGATCTATTTCTTCCTTCATATCAATGACATATTTTTGAGCGTCTAAATATTCCACAATTGTTTCTTTATTGCGATGGTGACTTTTTAGCTTGCTTTTATATTTTGCCATTTGACCATTGAGTTTATGAATGGTTTGATCAATACACTTGTATCCATCCTCGGAATCGCTATGGCAACGTATGGTAAGACCCCTCCCCACATGAACACTGATATCACATCTGAAAAGATTCCCGTTTTTTGAAAGCGTGGCTTGGGCATCTAAAGAATCTTCAAAAATTTTCTCGATCGTCTCTGTTAAATGCTTTTTTACATAAGCGTGTAACTGATCCCCAATATCTACGTGTTTTCCCGAAACTTTAACTCTCATTTTAAAAATCCTTTGAATTTGATTGTTTGATTTATTTTTACTCTAACTTATGTTGGCTAAAAGTCAATGCGTAATGAGGAATTTTATTATTTATGTTTTAACTTGACATCTGTCCTGAAATGATTTAATAAAATTATCATCCATGGCGGAATAGCTCAGTTGGTCAGAGCAGCGGAATCATAATCCGTTTGTCGGGGGTTCAAATCCCTCTTCCGCTACCATTTTTTGATCCCACCTTATATTTTGGCACGATTTATGCACTCTTTCCATGTGAGAGAGAAAGAGAATAAAAAGAATAAAAATAATCTTGATCTCTCTCCTTGCATGTTTAAAAGAGGTAAATGGTTGATGAGCATAACTTATGATACAAAATTTAGTAATAGTCCCGCTGTTCTTTTGTCTGCACAGCGCGCTCTTCATGATAAACTAGAACGTATCGCCCACAATTTATCAAAGGTAGATGTCAACGGCGCAAAGGAAGAATCCATTGTTTTTGCAGAACAGGTTTCCAAATCTAAAGATGGGAAAATGGTTTCTTATGTAAAAGAAGAAGGAATTTTGCGTAATTTGGAGCAAGGTGTGTTAAAAAGCACTGGGAATCCTTTGGATTTAGCATTGGAAGGAGATGCTTATTTTACCTTGCAAGATCCTAAAAATAATGCGGTTCGATATACCCGCGATGGTCATTTTCATGTCAACCGTGATAATTTTTTGGTCAATGATCAAAACTTGCAAGTTTTAAGTACAACCAGGACAAATATTTCCATTCCTTTTGAGGAACAGCCTATTCGTATCACACATACAGGCAAAGTGATCGGGGCAAAAGGCGTCATTGCAGATTTAAATATTGTGGCCTTTGAAAAGGAACAAGCATTAATTTCAAAAACTGGCGGGCTCTATGAAACGGATCAGAAAGAAGTTGAACCAAAACGTTTTCAAATTGAACAGGGGTACCTTGAGGATTCAAACATTAATGCGATTAAACAGGCAACTTTAATCGTAGACGTTTCTAGGGCCTATCAGCAAATTCAAGCAGTGATCGAAAAAACAAATGATAATTTGCAAGAAACGATAGAACGTGTTGTCAAGATTGTATAAATAATAAGGAAAAAAAATGTCATCAGCTCTTTTTATTGCAGCTTCTGGAATGACCGCCCAGCAGTTTAACTCAGAACTCATTGCCGATAACTTTGCAAACATGAGTACAGTTGGAAAAAAGCGTAAACGTGCAACTTTTCAAGATCAAGTTTATCAGCAAGATACGCGCCCTGGAACACCTTCGTCCGATAAAGGAAACCTTATGCCCGCGGGTATTCAAAGGGGGGGCGGCGTGAAAATTGCCTCCACTTACCGTGTGAACGAGCAAGGGGCTCCAGATTCGACGGGGAATGCCTATGACATGATGATTCAAGGGGATGGGTATTTTTCGATTCTTTTACCTGATAAAACAATTGCCTACACAAGGGCGGGGAATTTCAATCTTTCTAATGACGGAACCATTGTCACTTTAGAAGGATACACGGTTCTACCAGGGCTTAAAATTCCTGTGGGGACTCAGATGAATGTCAATCCTAATGGTGATATAAGCGTTAGAGTAGACGGTCAAACGAGCGAGCAACTTGTGGGAAGTCTTGAGATTTCAAGATTTACCAATGAAGGCGGGCTCATGGAAATTGGTCAAAATCTTTTGAAAGAAACAGAATCTTCGGGGCCGGCTCAAACAGGAATTGCAGGGGTTAATGGTTATGGAACAATCTTGCAGTATTATTTAGAAGCTTCAAACGTCAACCCCATTCAAGAAGTGGTCACGCTCATTAAAACCCAGCGTGGGTTTGACATGAATTCAAAAGTCGTGGAAGCCGCCGATGAAATGCTCTCCACAACAGTCAGGATGGTCACATGAGGATTTTTTGTGCTCTTTTGCTCATCTCTTTTAGTGTGATGGCCGATATTCGCTTAAAAAATTCCGTTGTGATTGAAAGTTCCAGAATTCGTTTAAGTGATTTTTTTGAAAACTTACCCCAAAGTATGGAAGATAAAGAACTATTGGATGCCCCTAAAGTTGGTGAAACCTTAATTTTGCCTTATGTTTGGTTGAAAGAATTTGGGGAGAATTTAGGTCTTTCCTGGGCGCCTCACATTGGAGATAAAATCATCTTTACCAGAGCCAAAAAAGAATACGATAAAAAAGATATTGAAGGATTTGTTTCTAGAAAGCTTCAAGAAGACGGAGAGGTGAGGGATTTTCAAATTTCTTTAAATCATAGCCCGCTTCTCGAATTGCCCACGGGAGATGATGTGCGCATGGAACTGGATCATATTCAAAAAGATGCTGAATCTGAGAAATTTCGAGCAACTTTAAAGATTTATGAACGGGAAACTTTTAAACGCGAATATGCGTTGGATGGAAAGTTTCAGCTGGTGATTCAAGTGCCGGTTTTAAGCATTGCCAAACATGCGGGTGAAGAAATTAAGCTCGATGATTTAGACTGGCGTAAAGTTCCGATTTCAGGTGTTTCACATTTGATTGCGACCCATCAGGATCAAGTGATTGGGTTTGTGCCGTCAAATTATCCCCTAAAGCCTGGAGAATTTATTAAAAAACATGAGATCAAAAGGCCCATTTTGGTGAGTAAAAACAGTGAAGTTAACCTTGTGATCAAAACCCCCCAATTGATGCTCAGCACGAAGGGAAAAGCATTAGATGATGGTGTTTTTGGTTCTGCGATTCGTGTGATGAACACCGATAGTAAAAAAATTATTCAAGGTACGGTCAAATCCACTGGCCTTGTAGAGGTGATGATGCCCATGAGCTCTGTTGTTTTGGGGCAGGTTTCCCCATGAAAAAACTTTGTTTTTTGCTCATTTTTCTCTCTGGATGCTCACCTGCGGTCTACGATAAGCTTTCACGTATTGGAAGGCCCCCAGAATTTTCGCCTTTAGAAGGTAAAATGGAACCAGAACAAAAGGTAACCATGCCCATGCCCCAGCCGATTCCTGCATCTTACCGTGTTAACTCCCTATGGCAACCAGGAGCCAGAGCTTTTTTTAAGGATCAACGGGCCAAGGAAGTTGGGGATATACTCACGGTTATTGTGAATATTCAAGACAATGCAAATCTTTCTAATGAAACAACTCAAGCTAGGGCCAGCCATGAAGTCAGCACACTCAGCAGCCTTTTTGGCGTCGAAAAACTCTTAGGCGGAACCTCTCCCGTGAGCAATGCTACAAATGTAAACACAAACAATGCGCCTCAGCACGATGGCAAGGGAACAGTTGTGCGCACGGAAACCTTAAGTATCACGCTTGCAGCCGTTATTACGCAAAATTTGCCCAATGGAAACCTTGTGATCCATGGCAAGCAGGAAATCCGGGTCAACAATGAACTTCGTGAAATTGAAGTTTCAGGCATCGTTCGCCGGGAAGACATCATGTCCACCAACACCATCAGTTACGACAAAATCGCCCAAGCCAGAATTTCCTATGGCGGCCGCGGCCAAATCAGCGATATTCAATCACCAAGGTGGGGCTATCAATTGATCGAAGCGCTTTCTCCTTTATAAAAAAACTTTATTTTTTATTGAAATTATGGTATACTTATAAAATATGTAAGGAGACAAAACAATGACCCGGTTTCTTGACCCCAAAAATGATTACGCGTTCAAGAAAATTTTTGGAAGCGATGATCATAAAGACATCTTGATCGACTTTTTAAATTCGCTTTTAAAGCTCGAAGGGGATAAACGCATCCAAAGCGTGGAATTCCTTTCCCCAACCCAGGCGCCGCTGTATGAGGGAAAAAAGATTTCGATTCTGGATATTTTGTGCAAGGATCAACGGGACATTAAGTATATTGTGGAAATGCAGGTGGCAAAAACGGCAAATTTCCTCAACCGTACGGTTTTTTACGCCTCCAGAACTTATGTCGGACAGCTCGGCGATGGGATTGATTATGCTAAGCTCAAATCCGTCATCGTGGTCGCCATCCTTGATCATGTTGAATTTAAAGACACAAAAGAGTGTGTTTCGCTCCACAGCATCACCAATCATCAAACGGGGAAACAAAGTTTCGATGCGTTTATGTTCTATTTCCTGGAACTCCCCAAGTTTCAAAAGGGAAAAAATGAGCTCGAAACTTTAGAGGATAAATGGATTTATTTCCTCAAAAATACATACAAAGATAACGATATCCCCGAAAATTGCCACGGAACCATCGTGGAAAAAGCCTATGGAATACTCGAGCGCTACCACTACACTGACACGCAAATGCACGAATACCTCATGGCCGCTCTGGCCCGGGAAGATTTTGAGCATACGCTTCAGGTGGAATCGGAAAAGGCGCATGCTAAGGGGCTTGAAGAAGGAGAAAAAGCAGCCAATCTCAAAAACGCAGCTGCGATGCTGATCAAAGGGCTTCCAGACGATCTCATTATAGAGATCACTGAAATCTCTTTAGAAGACCTCAACACATTAAAAACTAATATTTAAAAGGAAAAATCAATGAACCATACACAGTCTGAAAAACAAGATACTCACACCCACGGCGAGCATTGCGGTTGTCCCACAACACAGGCCCACAAAGATCCTTATGGGTATTTTGGTGAAGAGGAAATCATCATCCACTCCGATATCGCCGTGCTCGAGGGAATGCGCCGTGCCGGTAAGCTTGCGTCCCAAACGTTGGATTATATTTCTACTCACGTAAAAGCTGGCGTCAAAACTTGCGAATTGGATGATTTATGTCATCAATTTATTGTAGATCACGGTGCCATCCCGGCTCCCTTAAATTACAAAGGCTTCCCCAAATCCACCTGCATTTCCATCAACAATGTGGTGTGTCACGGGATTCCAGGGGACAAAAAAGTCATGGACAAAGATATTGTCAACATTGATGTCACGGTGATTTTAGACGGGTTTCATGGGGATACAAATCGCACATTTACGGTGGGAAAAATTCCTTTGCGGGCCTCAAAGCTCGTGGATGTGACCTATGAGGCCATGGTGCGCGGGATTAAAGAAGTTGCCCCGGGCAAGCATTTTGGAGATATTGGGCATGCGATTCAAACATATGCCGAATCACAAGGGTTCTCCGTTGTGCGGGATTTTACAGGCCACGGCATCGGGTATGTCTTCCACAGTGCACCTTCGGTTTTCCACTTTGGCTCAAAGGGCCTTGGTCCCGTGATGCACGAGGGGATGTTTTTCACCATCGAGCCCATGATTAACGCAGGGGACTGGGGGGTAAAGATACTAAGCGATGGCTGGACGGCTGTGACACGGGATAAGTCGCTCTCTGCCCAATTTGAGCATACCATTGCCGTGACCAAAGATGGATATGAGGTGCTGACGCTCACGCAAGGAGAAGTGATTTGATGGACCTTCATCTCACTCCCAGCGCAAAAGAAAAAATCACCAAACTCATGGGCGAAGAAAGTGGTGTTTTTTTACGCCTTTCCATTCAAGGAGGAGGCTGCGCCGGGTTTTCCTATAATTTTCTTATCGATCAGGTTTTAAACGAAGGGGAAGACCTCATTTTGGAAGAAGACGGCGCCAAATTTGTCATCGACACCGTCTCCCACGAGCTCGTCAAAGGCTCCCACATTGATTACACCGACGATTTAATGTGGTCAGGTTTCATCGTCAAAAACCCCAACGCTACAAGCAAATGCGGCTGCGGAACATCGTTTTCGGTGTAAGAGATGTATGAGAAGCTTACAGCTAAAAAAGCGCTCCTGGATGAAAAAAGGCCCCTTCCTGGGGCACACGAGAAAAATCTTTTAGAGTGGATAAGATGTGAGCTTACCTTTACAAGCAATGCCCTTGAAGGAAACACCATTACCCGGCATGAAACCGCCCTTATTTTGGAAAAGGGGATTGTGGCGGCAAATAAAACTTTAAGGGAGCACTATGAAGTCACAAATCACGCCAAAGCTTTCGATTTTATTCAAACTCTTCCGGAGATTTCCCAAAGTACAATTCTAAAAATCCACGAGATGATCCTAAAAAATATTGATGATCATGATGCTGGACGTTACCGCGATGTGCAGGTCCGTATTTTAGGGGCAAATGTTATCTTCCCAAACCCCATGAAAGTTCCTATTTTAATGGATGAACTCTTGCAAAAATACACGCGAAATCAAAATCTTCACCCAGTTGAAAGAGGAGCCCTTATTCATTATGATTTGGTTACCATTCATCCCTTTATTGATGGGAACAGAAGGACTGCAAGGCTTTTAATGAATTTAATCCTTTTACACCATGGCTACCCCCCCCGCCATTATTCTTGAAACCCAAAGAATGGATTATCTTCAGGCGTTAGAAAAAGCGCAAATGGGTGGAACGATGGATGATTTTTTACACCTGATCTGCAAGGCGGCCGAGCGTTCTTTAGATCTTTACTTAAATGAAGGATCTTAATTTATCAGATATCTTGCGTTATTTTGACCAGTTTAAGAGCGCCTTATTCTATCGTTATAATCATAATACAATGCTGATACCTGAAAACTTCAAGGGTGAAAATCAATTATTTTTGAGCCTACGGTGAATATTTTACTTTGTCAAAAACCGCTCTTTTATGCTATAAAGAATGATATCTAAAGAAATCTACATCACAAGGGAAATCGAGGAGTTCATCAAAATCCAATCCCAGTATTACCCCATTCTTTCGGTCATGGGGCCTCGTCAATCGGGAAAAACAAAGTTGATTCAAAAATACTTCCCTCATCTTCCCTATTATGACTTGGAAGAAGAGGATAATTTTAGGATGATATCTAAAGACCCCAATCGATTTGTGCGCGATAAATGTATAAATGGGGTGATTTTTGACGAGTTTCACTATATTCCAGAACTTACACAAATTCTTAAAACCGTATCCAATGAGCTTTTGAGGAAGGCCAATAGCCAAGGAAAAACAGCTATCCCAACGCGTTTTGTCTTAACTGGGTCCCACAATTATCTTTTTGACACAAAAATACGCGAAACCATGGTAGGGCGTGCCGCGCTCATTAAGCTTTTGCCTTTGACACTCCAAGAATCCGGCTGCAAAGATGCGTATGATGCCATGTATAAGGGCGGATATCCTAATACTGCATGTGAACGGCCAAACGCCAATGGACGTGGAAAGCGGAAGGGCTCTGAATTTCACGGACCTGGATCAGTTGTTTTTAAAATAGGAAAAACACAGACTTATTGTAAAATTTTTATTGACAAAATTTCATATTCTTGATAAGATCAAAACACATAAAACAATAAAAAGTTCTTTTCTCTCTTGAACTTTTTTAAAAACAGACCTATATAAATCAATCCGACATTCCGCAGCACTTTGTAAGTAGAACTTCTA
>CAIYWZ010000090.1 GCA_903930075.1 uncultured Alphaproteobacteria bacterium
GCGTTGCATTTGCTCCTGTAATGGGCCCTTTGATCAACAAAAATTAACAAAATGTCTTGAAAAAGACTTTACTTGTAATTCCCCATAACCTACTCCTTCACCACCTTCTTCGGCAAATCCAGCTTAATATGCAGCTCTTTGAGTCGCTCTGGCGTAATCGCAGAAGGTGCCTGCATCAAAAGGTCCTGGGCGTTTTGGTTCATGGGGAAGGCGATGACTTCCCGGATGTTGGGTTCGTCGGCCAAAAGCATGACGATGCGGTCGATTCCAGGGGCTGATCCTCCGTGGGGTGGGGCGCCGAATTTGAAGGCGTTCAGGAGGCCACCAAAGCGCTCTTCAACTTCCTCGGCGCCATAGCCTGCGATCTCAAAGGCTTTATACATCACCTCTGGTAAATGGTTACGGATGGCGCCGCTGGAAAGCTCGATGCCGTTACATACGATATCGTATTGATAGGCCTTAATGTCCAAAGGATTCATGGTCTCGAGCGCTTTCAGGCCCCCTTGTGGCATGGAGAAGGGGTTGTGGGAGAATTCGACTTTGCCGGTATCTTCATTCAGCTCATACATGGGGAAATCCACGATCCAGCAGAGTTTAAAGACATCTTTTTCAATCAAATCAAGCTCTTCGGCAATTTTACGGCGGGCATTTCCGGCCAGCTTTGCAGCCGCATCCTTTTTATTGCACACAAAAAAGATGCTGTCGCCATCTTCAAGGCTACACATCTTTTTTAAGGCCTCAATCCGCTCTGGGCTCAAAAATTTCGCAATGGGACCCTTGGCACTTCCATCTTCCGTAAAGGTGATATAACCAAGTCCTGGAGCCCCCTCGCCCCTTGCCCAATCATTGAGCTTGTCAAAAAAGCTCCTTGGATGATTGGATGTTTTTGGAGCAGGAATTGCCCGAACAACGGATTTTTCCGTCTCGATCGCCTTGGAAAAAACGCTAAAATCCGAACCTAAAAAGATCTCGGAGACATCCTTGATGATCAAAGGATTGCGCAGGTCAGGCTTATCGGAGCCATATTTGAGCATGGCATCATGGTAGGGAATTTGCACAAAGGGGTACTGCGACACATGGCGATTGCCAAATTCTAAGAATATACCGTAAAGCACGGGTTCGATGGCGTGAAACACATCTTCCTGGGTCACAAAGGCCATTTCAAAGTCCAGCTGATAGAACTCACCAGGAGACCTGTCCGCCCTGCCATCTTCATCCCTGAAACAAGGGGCGATTTGGAAATAACGGTCAAATCCTGAGACCATCAAAAGCTGTTTAAACTGTTGCGGCGCTTGGGGAAGGGCATAGAAAGAACCTGGGTGAACCCGGCTTGGAACCAAATAATCCCTGGCGCCTTCGGGGGAAGAAGAGGTCAAGATAGGCGTTTGAAATTCCATAAACCCTTGGTCAATCATCCGCTTTCTAATGCTGGCAATCACCTTCGAGCGCAAAACAATGTTATGGTGCAATTTTTCCCGGCGCAGGTCTAAAAAGCGATAACGAAGCCTCGTTTCCTCAGGAAATTCCGTGTTTGAGTTGATGGTCATGGGCAATACCTCTGCCACGGAAATCACATGGATATGGTCAACCAAAACCTCGATATCGCCCGTGGGCATTTTGGGATTCACAGTGGCAGGAGAGCGCTTTACCACCATCCCCTCAACCGTGATCACACTTTCAACTCGGAGCTTTTCCGCCACCTTAAACGCATCCGTTTCGCAGTTAAACACACACTGCGTCATCCCATAATGATCCCGCAAATCAATAAACAACAACCCGCCATGGTCGCGCATACGGTGAACCCAACCCGAAAGTTTTGTGTGGCTATCTTCATTCACAAGCCGCAAGTTTCCACAGCTATGTGTCCGGTACATATGTTTTTTCATAAAATGTGTGTCTCCTGATCATTTTTTTATATGGCCTTTATTATAAATGTAACCGTCGAGAAAAGCAATCTTTAAAAGATGGGGGGTGGGGCAAAAAAATACAAGGAATATTAACGAAGTGTTAAGGATTTTATGTCAATATTTTTATATGTTTGATGTGAAGTTGGTATAAGTTTGAAGGAAATAAAAGAGTGTATGGGTCAAAATTAAATATTGCTTTTTTGTGTTTATTGCTTTGCGTGGGGAATATCACTGAAATAATGGGGGGTCAGGCTGGGCCGGTAAACCCCGCCCCCCCAACACCTACAACTACAACCACAACAGCGGAAAAGACTCAACCACAAGCTATATCCAGCCAACAAGGAATAGATTTCCCCCATTATACAAGCGGTGATTATTATGTGGGAAGCACGATTAAAGGCGGTATAGTTATTAATTTAATGGGGCATATCCCCGTTGTGGGCCAGCAGTTATCAGCAGTTCAAACTGTGGGGCATGCTGCACTATGTTTAAACCATTGCACCCGCGCTCAAGAAAAAGCTCATAACGCTTATGAAAAGGTTTTTACCAATAATGCAATAGATAAGACAGAAGAAATAGATAACACAACAAAAAATAATGTTCTAAAAAATCCTCTAAAAAGCATAAAAAATGCTGGAAACACTGTAAAGAATTTTATAAATAATACAAAAGATATTGGAAATGATCCTGAAATGAATTTTATAAAGAATATTGTAGCTGCATATGTTGATGCTGGAGTGGGCGCAAGATGCATCTTTTACTGTAACCGTAACGTCATAAGCCCAAATGCCATCCACCATAAAGGTTTTATCGATAACTTTATTGCAAATTTTAAGATGGCAGACGGAAAACTCGCTGATGGAGAAGAGAAGAAATTTAATTCAGTTCAAGACGAGAAGAAATTTAATAAAGATAAAAAAGCAATCGCTCTTTTAGCGGCATCTTGGAGTTTACTCAAAAAAGGAGAGATTGGCCCAGATGGTTATTTGAAAGATGCTCTTTTCAATACATATCTGAGCAGATATTTAGTCTCAACTTTTTACCGTTGGAAGGACCCCTTGAAAGAAACTTCGAAAAACGTTTTCGGGAAAAAGCCTGACACAAAGGCAGCTACTGATGCTAAACAACCAAATACTTATACTAGAGAGAAAATATTCAAGACATCATTGAATGAAAAATTAAGCAACTTTTTTAAATCATCTGATCCGGTAACAAAAGATCTTACAGATCTCCTCAAAAAACATGCCTCGTATCAATTTGGAGGTATGGATCCTGAAAGAATAGAAAGATTTCTTGTTGTTTTCAAAGGACTTCGTGATTATCACTGCGCCTCATTAGACAAAAGAATAAACGAACCGATTCAAGAAAAGAAGCCTAAAGACAAGAAACATGCTGAAAATATTAAAAAGACTATGGAAGGATACAAACTTTTTCTATTGTGCCCAGGCTCAGATAATCCTACACCAGAAGCAATCCAAGCATACAACGAGCTAAACAATGGGTCAGATACAGAAGTATACCCAGAAAAATAATCATAAAAATCGTACTTACAGTGCCCATTACGGGAGTTCATTTCTCAATACCTCTTATTTACAAAATAATCATACCACAACCCCACCTTTTTCAACTTATAGCCCACAAATCCTAGCATCTTCAATGATGAATTTGACTTTAGGGTTACCCGGAAAGAAGGTATCGAGTTGCAATGTCCCTAAAAATTCAAGGGGAGTTTCAAAGGGGAGGGAAAAGAGTTTTTCAAGGGGGGTTCCTTCCGTGCGAAAGGCCATGGCGGATAACAATTCGCCCCGGTCTCCTTTTAAAGAAAGCTTCAAATGGCCCCCTGAAACCCGGTCTCTCCATGCGATATAACAGCGCAAAAGCCTGAATTTGGGCGTAGGATTGCCCATGCCAAAGGGGGCGAGCGCATCGATTTCACCGCAGAGTTCTTGGGTGGCGCTATGAATGGAGATGGTCGCGGCATAGGAAAGCTCTGGCGCCGTATCTCCTCCTTTGTATTCTGAAAGTAAAAAAGCTTCAAACCCCTGGATTTGATCCTCCATCAGGCTACATCCGGCAGCGGCCCCGTGGCCCCCTCCCCCCAAAATCACGCCAAGATCGGCGGCTTTATGGAAAAGAGCCCCGATATTTAGCCCCGAAACCGAGCGGGCCGAGCCCTTTCCTTTACCATCTTCGCCCAAAGAAATAACGATTGTGGGTTTGTGAAATCTCTCCTTTAAACGGCCGGCCACAATGCCGATCACGCCCTGGTGAAAGGTGTGGCTTGCAATCACAAGCACCGAATTTTCTTCTTTTTTCTCCGCCATGAAAAACGCATCTTCAAGCATTTTCTTCTCCAAAGCCTGGCGCTGACCATTTAAATAATCAAGGTGCGCACCAATGGCCAGGGCATCTTCCCCGTCCCCGGTAGTAAGTAACCTTACCCCCAAATTAGACTCCCCAATGCGCCCGCCCGCATTAATGCGCGGACCAATCATAAACCCCAAATGATAGGCCGTGATATCGTTTTTGATCCCGATAAAGTCTTTTAAAACTTGAAGTCCCAAATTTTGGCCTTTATTTAAAACCTTCAAACCCGCTGCCACAAACGCCCTATTCAGGCCCGTTAAAACCATCATATCACACACCGTCCCCAGGGCCACAAGGTCTAAAAAGTCCATCAATCCTGGCTCTTTTTTTCCCTGGTAAAACCCTAAATTGCGAAGTTCCCGGTTGAGTGAGACAATGGTTAAAAAGGCAAGGCCTGCGGTGCACAAAGTTTTATGGGGGCTGGTTTCATCCAATCGATTAGGGTTAACAAGGGCAAAAACCGGGGGCAAAACGCTTTGGGCCACGTGGTGATCGATCACAATCACGGGACACGCGGAAAACTGCTCAAAAAGCAGAGTATTCGTTGTCCCGCAATCCAACACCAAAATGATGCCAGCCCCTTTCTCATAAAGACTTTCCAGCGCCTCCAGATTGGGCCCATACCCTTCTTTCATGCGGTCAGGGATATGCACCACGCATTCCACACCCAAGGCTTTAAAAAACCGAATAAAAATGGCCGCCGACGTTGCCCCATCCACATCAAAATCCGCCAGGATCCCAATTTTACCCTTGTTTTTCACATGCTCTGCCAAACCCTTCGTTGCCTTATGCATATCCAAAAGATGATCTGGATCCGGCAGGAAATGCTTGATCGTGGGTTCCAAAAAATGGGGGATTTCATCGATATCAATCTCTTTGGACGCCAGACTCTGGGCTAAAATCTGGGACATACTATATTTATTGACAATATAATCCTTCTTCTGCCCATCAAAAGGCACCTCAACCCATTTTTTTTCATTTAAAGATAACCCCAACATTTCTTTTCTTATCCTCTTGTCTTAACCCAAATTTTATAACTGATTATACCACAAAAAAGCGCATTTTAGCAAGGGAAAGAAGCAAGATACAGCAATTCCCGCTAAGTATTTATCACACGAATAGGGTAAACGTTGCATTTTAGAGAGTGACAACCAAATTCATAAACCGTTAACCTTTGTACGCTTGACTGGAAAAGATTCACCCGCAACAGGAGTTCTTCATGGTCAAAATCTTTTCTATATTGATGTGCGCGTTATTTACACAAAACATCATGGCTATCAATTTGTATGATTTTCTGCAACCTGCAAAAGCCTTGACGGTTATGGGGCTTACGGTGAGCTATGGGGTTGAAGCTTTCAGGCCTCTGGATGTGCGAAAACCTCTGATGAGTCCTTTAAAACTGGGGGGTATCCATGAATCTATTGATGCTATCCAAGGAATTCATCCAGATATTTTGCTCATTCAACTCAAAGATCACCTCTTCCAAATTGCCCATACCAAGGACATAGACGTGGCGATTTTTATCAAAGAAGGAGAGACAATCACCAAATTGGTCATCAAGGCCGAAGAATTCCAACAGGCTCCACTCCCTCACCAAGGAGAACAATTCACGGCTGGTTTTTCCAAAGGTCCAGAATTATAGATCGTTTTAGGTTTCAAAATTATTTTTATTTTTCTTATTGATATTTTCTTATATTGTGTTGTATAAAATGTGAACGGGAAATGATTAACTTGAAACTTTAAGGAATACTTACACAATGTATGGAAAAATGAGACTTAAATCACTGATGCTTGCATCATTGATCATCAATACGAAACCTCTTATGAGCATGGAGTCTTCGGAAATAATGACCAATGAAGAGATTCAGAAACCCTCTATTTGGGATTTTGATTTTAACTTTAGTACAGAAATGTTATTTACTACCCGTAATACGGGTGCTTCGATGCAAGCAGATGGTACATTACCAGAAAGATTCGATAAAAATCGGAAGCTTCTTTCATCCGTTTTATCAATCCCTTTAAATAGTATTTATGATCAGATGCCTGTTCCTCTAAAAGAAGATCCTGAAAAAAAACAAGAATGGCGTCAGCGACAAGCGAATCTGACTGTTCGAAAAAAACTTCAAGCGGACTTTAGAGAAGCTTTTCTCTTAAAAACTCTTTTTGTTGCCGATCCCACTACTGTGGAAGAAAGCGACCAGAAAGAAGATGCTTTATTGGAGGCGTCTTCTGATACACTTCCCCATACACCCGTGGAAAAATCTTTAGATACGCTCAGTGAAGACGCAAAAACCAAGCAGATCTTAACGGACATTGTTTTAGAAGGCCTTCCAACCGGGTGGTCTGATTTTGATGATATTTTCACGCTTGTTAAAGAGAATAAAATAGATCAGGAATTGCTTTTCAATTATCTCCTCGAACAATTGATGACACAGGAATATTTTTTACCAAAGATTTTTGAGGTTTTAGAAAGTTCTGGAAACTCAGAGGCAACAAAAAAGGATTTTTATAATTTGGCTCTAGAAAAATATGTGCAAAAAACGCTTTCTCTAGAAAAAATATTGGATTTGTTTTTTTCGCCACTTTTTCATAAAGCCATATATGACAATTTTTCAATTTTAGGACCAATGGTTGAAAAATTCCAACAAAACCTCATCGAAAAATTTACGCAAGATTGTTTTCCATTAAAAGACCTGCAAGAATTAACCTTTCTCTTGACTTCGAAATTACCCAATTTATTACCTTATTTACTCCCTCCTTTTTATGAAGCTGTCTTAGACAAATATGAACAAGGGGGTGTTTTGCTTGAAGATATGTCGGGTTTAATTTTTGATGATGTTTTCAAAAAACTTATTGAAAATCATAGACCCCGGGGGAAAGACATTAAAAGAAAATTTTATCAAAAGGTAACCCAGCGTTTTAGAAAAGGTCATGTTCCTTTGAAAAAAATGCAAGGGTTGATTTTTTCTGATTTTTTCAAACAACATTTAGAAAATGAGGTCATCAAGGATCTATGGGGTGATTTTTACCGTTTTGTCTTTGAAAGATATAAAGACAATAGCGTCTCTTCACAAGAGATCGGAAATATGTTGGAATGGATCATCAACAATCGAAATGCTTCAAAAGATCAGGGAGAATTTGATGTTTTTATGAATGTTATAAAAGATTTTCAAGAAGATCTTCCCTATTTTTTATCTTATCTTTTAACGCATCAATTTTCTCTTGGACTGCAATATCATACCGGTCAGTTGGTCTCTTATTTTTTAAAAGCTTTTGAATCCAATGAAGATTTTCTGCGTGTTTTCCATGAACTTGTTTTTGAAAAATTCTTACAAGGAAAAATAGGTTATGGGAGATTAACCGGCTTAAATTCTGTTGTTAAACTCTATCCCCCAGCGGATTCTGCTACAACAGCAGCTCCCAAGGCTGCCCCAAAAGAGATATTTGTTCTAACTCCAGAAACAAGACGCATATTTTTAGAGTCTTTAGAGAAGGCAAAAGTAAAGACGCATTTAACCAAGAAGCAGAGTGGTGAGTTGCTCGACATACAAATAAAAGTCTTTAGCAATTTGAATCAGGTGACCCCCACAACTCTTGCTGAGGTTGAGAAAAGTTTATTATGGATGAGGTGAAACTGTAAAGCCTTTTACTTTGAGATTACGGCAGGTTTTTTTAAAAAGAATTGGGTTCTAGTCGGTATTCATTCTTTGCAAAATTATTTTCATTTCCCCCTGTCAACGCAAGAAATAAAAGTCGGATTTTTGTTTTTTAATGGGGCAAAATAAGCATTGAATATCAAAAAACAATGGGGGATTTTAATGGCATAACTGGGCAAATTATTGGGGGAGAAAATCGGGAATAGGGATGATGCCACCCACCA
>CAIYWZ010000091.1 GCA_903930075.1 uncultured Alphaproteobacteria bacterium
ATTGCGAGATTTTTTATTGAAAATAGAAAAATTCTTGTATTCAATCAAAACGGATGGACACCTTTGTTTTTTGCAGTGCTTACAGACAATATTGAAATTGCAAAACTAATTTTGTTAGAATGGATTGGGGCAAAAGATGACACAGTCCGAGGGAAACGTCCCATTGATTTTGCCAAAGGTCAGGAAATGAAGGATTTATTGAGTGATGAGCCCCGCATATTGACTGACTCGCAAAATTGATCAGATTAGCACTTGTTTCAAAACTGATTTTGATTTAGTTTAAAAGATAATAATAATAACTTTTAGATGAATTGAGACAATGCGTATTTTATCTGGGACTTCAAATCCACTCCTGGCACATGAAATTTGTGAGATTTTGGAGATGCGTCCCATCGATGCTGCGATTAAAAGGTTTTCCGATGGGGAGATTTTTGTTTCTTTGAATGAAAGTGTGCGCGGGGAAGAGGTATTTGTCATCCAATCGATCTCATCGCCTGTCAATGATCATTTGATGGAACTCTTCATGATGACCGATGCGCTTAAGCGAAATTCTGCTGCTAAAGTTACAGCGGTGATCCCCTACTTTGGATATGCCCGTCAGGATAGAAAAATAGATGCCAGAACATCCATTTCTTCAAAATTGGTTGCCAATTTGCTAACCGTTTCTGGAATATCACGCATTCTGACCGTTGATTTACATAGCGATCAAATCCAAGGATTTTTTGATATCCCTGTTGATAATATTAAGGTATCGAACTTATTTATTCAAGATATCTTAAAATATGATTTTCAAAATCCCGTGATTGTCTCCCCAGATATTGGTAGCATCAACCGAGCGCGTCATTTGGCAGAAAAAATGAACTTGGATCTTGTGATTTTGGATAAACGCCGTATGAGTAATGGGACAAGTTTTGTCACCAACATCATGGGAGATGTCGCAGGGAAAACCTGCATTATTATTGATGATATGGTCGATTCTGGGGGAACGTTGATTGGGGCCACGGATATCCTTCTTGAAAAAGGAGCAAAAGCCGTTCACGCTTATGTGACCCACGGTATATTATCAAAAGAGGCTTTAGGAAAACTAGAAAATTCAGCCCTTAACTCCATGATCATCACAGATTCTATCGCTCAGCAGGCGCACAGTCATAAATTGCAGTTGCTTCCTTTAGCACCTCTTTTATCTGGTGTTATTCAAAATATCCATCTTGAAAAATCAATTGAAGGACTTTTTTCCAATGAAATATAAACTTATTCTATGTTTACCACTTATTCTCATCAGTTGTTCGGATGATAAACCAAAACCCTCGATGGCCCCTGGTTCTGTGCCTCCTGCCTCCGTGGTTCCTTCTAGGGCTCCGGCCTCAAAGCCCGTTGATAAAACGGTTGTGCAAAAACCTTTAGCGCCTTCTCAGCAACCCAAGGTTATTCCCGCTCCTATTTCTCCAGAGATAATTTATACAGAGAAAATGAAAAAAAAGCCTGAGGTTTGGTATTTGGCAGAGCTTGGGTCATTTGCATTTATTGCCAAAAAGCAAATTGATTTGGCAAGAGAAATTAAAAATGAGGGTAGCTTATATTGGCCTCTTTACCGTTATAAATTTTTAACCCAGCTTCACGGGATTAGAACAGTCCTAAGTTATATGAGAATGATCTTAAACCGGGTCAACAGAGGAGATACGGGTGTGATTCGCTCGCACACTTTGGAAGCAATTCGGATGAGTTATGCGGCCAAAAAGACAACCCATGTGGGCGAAGCATTGTTGTTTGCAGAAGGGGCAAAAGATGCGTATTTAAAAGTCAATGAGCTGTGTAACCGAGAGCTCTTAAAACCACTGCTTCCAGCTCCTTTTGTTCCTTCAAGTCTGCGTGTGAACATCCATAAAGCATTCGACCATGTCCAAAATATTTTTGATGATTTAGAAGGTCTTGAAACTGCTGAAGAGAAAACTTTAACAGAAAATGTTCTGTTGCATTTTTTACAAATTCAAAGAGAAATTTACCAGATTCAAGAGCAAACGGACGGACTGGGATATATGATGAACAGTACACTTTTCCCAGAGGATGTAAAGCGGAAAACTAAAAAAACCCTGATGAATGGAACCACGATGGGAGACATGAAATCGGTTTCAAATACCTATGGATTACCAAGTGCGTCGTCTTTATTGCATGCTGGCAAGGCCATGCCACAACATCATTCAGGTTCTATGCCACAAAATTATTCAGGTGCTATGCCTATGAATGCTCCCATAGATTCAACATCTGTGCGTGTCAGTGACGTTCTGGCAACGGAAGCGGCAAGGGGACCCTATGGAATCTCTGCCCTGGGGCCTGTTCCTCCCTCAAACCCAGCGATTAATCCTGGGGTTGCAAATCTACCGCCTTTAGGGGCTTTGGGTGGAAACACTTATCCGGGCGCCCCTCAGCCACAACCAAGCCTCCCGCTGATGCCAGCTGAGATCCCTCCTTTGCCCCTTCCGCCACCCACACCCGGCGCTGCAGGTCGTTAATTCTTATTTAGATTAATGGTCTCTTAATCTTTTTGTATTAAAGTACATGAAAGATTGAGAATGAATGTCATGAAATTGATGAGAATATTAAGGACTGTGATCTATATGGTGGTTATTGCGTTTTCTGGAGTGGAAATGCTCAATGCCCATGCGCAGCCTCGTCCAAGCATGAAACAGTTTGTATTTTCACGTTTAGAAAAGGATCCTTCGATCACAGTCGACTCTGCTTTTAAAGACTTTGATATCACGAAGTTAGATTTAGAAACACAATTAAAATTTAAAGAGGCTATGCTTAAACTTGATGCAGAGCCATAGGCGAAGTTGCGTTAAAACGTCTCGAGACTAAGGGGAACTGGTTATCAGGGTATGCTCGTGACATATCACAAAAGTATCTTCAACTTTTAGAAGCTTATGTGAGCGCGCAAATAGAATGTGATATTCCCCCCATCAGAACTTCCCATGTGGTTTATCTCAAAAAAATGGGGTTAACGCATAATCAAATTCTTATGCTACAAAATATAGTTATGTACGATGAAAAATATGGGGAGTTAGAAAAAGAAATCACCCAAAATCAGTGGAAATATTACTCTGACCTTTGGGGTCTATTATTTCAGAAAGAAAAGACTCAAATTGATGCTCAAGATCATAATATTGAGATCAAAAAGACTCTAGAAAAAATTTTAAAAAAATATAAACTGTTAGATGAAAATACGAAGACTCTTTTAGAATATACTCATCAAATCGGTACATATCGGTTTTATAGCCATGGTCAAATTGCAGCTTATATAGCATCCCTTAAAAAACCTATAGATATTCATCTTAAATGTCATAAACTTCGTGATGAAGAAGTTTATCAGACAGGAATATCAAAGGTTCAAAGGTATCTAACAGTTGATATTGAACAAAGAATGATGTTGGAAATTCAACAAAGAATTATCAATCCATCTGCTTTTTTAGGTGAAACAGAATATGGAAATCTTGGGGCAAATATTCTAGCAATGCTCAATGTCGTTAAAAAAGGAGATCCCAATCCGGTTTCGGAATTTAGAAATAGAATGTATTTTGTATATATGCTCAATGATTTTGTTAATGAACTCATGGAAATGGATGCTTGGAGTATAGAGTCTATTAACAGATATCTTTTAAAAAAGTATCAATGGAGTATTGACATTAATTTCATTCGGTTTCTTAAAGAAAGACGCAAAGATATTGCATATATTCCCCCATTATTTAGATATGGGGCTTATGCGGATCTGAATAACAAAATTCTCAGGAAACACGCGATCTCGAGGCCCCATCCTGAAAAACTTTCCTTGAGTCGCTTGAGTGATCGAGAAAAAATCGTTTTGTATGGGACCAGTGACCCGAAAAATGTAGATTTTTTTAATCATCAAGAGGTGATTATTTATAGTGGAAAAAATGTGTTTGAGTTGATTTTAGACCCAGAGATTTTAAAAAGTCAAGGGGCAGTGGAGCCAGCAATTCGATATGTTGAGGTGATTCATCAGCTCGGGATTCCTGTGATTACGGGTATTTCGGGGACCTATGATCAGTCGGTAACTATGGCAAATTTTGTAGGCCTTCTAAATTCTCAAGAACACATCAAGAAAATTTGTCTTGTTTATATTGCATTTATGGTTCCCAACCAAGATCATACGGTTCATGAAATTTTGACATCTTCGAAGAGTTTTGGCGTTCCATATAACGCATCTCCTCTTCTTCATACAAAAGTTTTAGATGAGACTTTTGCAAAGGAGGTTGACGCATTGATGAAAGAGAAACACGGCTTTACAATTTACGAAAAAATTGATGAAGTAAGGAAAAAACTTCCTAAAGTGAGTTCAAAAGCTTATTTATCACGGTGATTTGACCTGAAAATAAAATCCTTAATGCTTTAATTTTTTGAGTATAAACTCCGCAAATGAGGCGATCACTGGGTTATTGTCTTGATGTTTTAACAGGGCGATATGGGTATCGTTTAGGGGGGGGGAGTTCTGTGTCGTTGATTGCATATAGGTGGCTGGGGATCATGGATTTGGGTAAAACGGTGATGCCAAGACCTGCTTTGGCTGCTGCAATTTTAGAGTTATAGCTTTGACTTGTAAAAACAATGCGGTATTCAAGGGATTTTTCTTCCAGTGCCTGGATTGCACGGGCTCTGTATAAACAAGGTGGGGGGGAGATGATTAAGGGCACGGTTTTTTTAGTATCCAAATTCTGGGAAAATAATTTACTTCCCACCCATTCTAATTTTTCACACCATACTTCTTGACTATTTTGCAAATCTTCTGGCGCGTTCATTTTCAGTAAAATCATATCAAATTCATGGTTTTTAAATCTTTCTAATAAATTTAGGCTCAACTCACACTCTATTTTGATGATCACATTTGGATAAATACGAATAAACTCGCTTAATACGCTGTCTAAAAAAATGGTGATAAAATCTTCTGGCAATCCAAATCTTAATTCTCCGCCCAGTTGTGGGTTCTTAAAATGCTGGACTGCTTGTTTTTGGAGTTCGTGTATTTGACGGGCATAGTGATAGAAAGATTCACCATCGGGGGTTAGGGCTATATTTTTTCCTCTGATGAAAAGTTTTTTCCCCAAATGAGATTCAAGTTTGGCGATTTGTTGACTCACCGCTGACTGGGTTCTGCCAATATATTCGCTCGCTTTGGTGAAACTACCTGTGCGGGAAACAGCCATAAAGCATTCAATGGAGAAGGTATCGATCATAATGATTAGAATTCCTAATTAATTTATAAGAAGTATTAATTTTACTTATGTTACTGCATCTTATAGGGTGAGTCAAGTTGAGCTATAGTATGATAAGGAAATTGAGATGTTTGAAAATCTGTTTTATGTTGACCAATTATCGGGATTAATCCTCCTGGTCATCGGTATTGTTGGGGTGTCTGTTATATCGTTTTCGAGAAGGTATTTGGAGGGAGATGGGCTTTATGGAAGGTTTTTTGGGAACATCATAACCTTGATTATCTGCGTTGTTCTCATGAGTATCAGTGATCATGCGGTGTTGTTTTTGTTCTTTTGGGGGATGGGGAATGTATTTTTGGTCCGGCTTATGATGCATAAAAAAAGCTGGGAGGCCTCAAGGCAATCTGGGATATTGGCCGGAAAATATTTTACATTTGGATTTTTCATGATTTCCAGTGGGATTGGGTTGCTTGTCTATTCTTCCAGGACGACCTCGATTCATCAAATGATTTATGCAAAATACGATGACAATATCTTGTGTATTTCTCTGATTTTATTACTTTTAGGCGCAATGGCCCAGTCAGCGATCTTTCCCTTTCACAAATGGCTCATCAGCTCGTTGAACTCCCCGACGCCGGTTTCTGCCATTATGCACGCGGGGTTGGTCAATGGAGGTGGATTTTTATTGACAAGATTTGCTCCTCTTTATGTAAAGGCCCCTTACATTTTAGATGTTATTTTTGTAGCTGGCCTTGTGACCGCGATTATGGGGACGTTATGGAAGCTGATTCAACATGACGTTAAAAAGATGCTGGCATGCTCAACCATGGGGCAGATGGGGTTTATGATGGTGCAATTTGGGCTTGGTCTTTTTCCGGCTGCGCTTACACATCTATGCTTCCATGGGTTTTTCAAGGCATATCTTTTCCTGGCCTCGGGTTCTGCGGCGCGAGAGAAAAAACTGGAGTTAAATTACCCTCCAAGGCTTTTGGATCTTATTCTATCCTTTTTCATTGGGATTTTGGGCATCATCACGTTTGCCTTTGTTGGAGGTAAAAACCTGATGACTTTAGATACGAACTTGTTTGTCTTTCTGATTACTTTTGTGGCAAGTGTGCAATTTGCTTTGCCTATTGTTTCCAATGATGGGCGTGCGTTTAAAATGATCCCGGTTGCTGTGATGGGGGTGATCTCTTTTACCGCGTTTTATGCCATGTGTGTTGCAATAGTTGAGAATATTTTAGAGCCTTTGAATCTGATCCACTCGGAGCCGCTTAATTGGATACATATTGTGGGTGGGGGTATTTTATGTTTCTTATGGATCATTATGATGATGTCCAATCACCTAGCATATATTCTTGATAAATTCCCGTATATGCAAAGGCTTTATGTTTTGATGCTGGGTTCAAGCCAACCAGCCCCCAAAACAATCACCTCTTTTAGAAACAATTATCGTTATAAGGCATAGGATCCATGATGAAAAATCAAATACAACACGCTTTAAAAATAAGCTGGGATAGGATTGCTCCATCTTGGCCATTGAAGAATTTAATTGCTGTGAATCCGCTTCAAGGATTTGAGGATCTGCCTTTTGAGGAAGCATTTCAAAAAGGAAAAGCGTATTTTGGACAGGAATTCCTCCCCCAGGAGATGGAGAGTGTGAACCGGGAAACGATGAAATGGCTTCAAGCTTTTTTTGATGAAGGCCAGGCAACAATCAAAATGCCGCTTCGAAATTTAGGGCTTTTCAAGTCTATTTATACTCTGTTGAAATTTGATCGTAAACTCATGTCTAAATGGAAAGAAAATCTCCCCGAAAATATAGATTTGATTTTAGAGGAATGCCTTTTATATTTAAAAATTCCCCAAGAACAATATGATGAGTATTTAACGCTCATGCTCACCACGCTTCCAGGCTGGGCATCTTATATCAAATATAAAGCGTCTTGGGAAGGTTCCAACAATGATTCATATTTCAAAGAATATATGGCATTACGGCTTTTGCTCGTGTATTTGATCTATCCAAAAGGCAAGGAATTGCTGGGCTGGCATGAGGGTGCGCTTTGTAAAAGTTACGCATATGATTTTGAAACTTTGGAACTGGAATATAAAAAGAATCTACTGGGAAAGATTAACATAAACCACACAAACTTTGTGAATGTAGAGGCGCAACTGGTTTTTTGTATAGATGTTAGATCTGAAGGGTTCAGGCGGGCTATAGAAAGCGTTGGAAATTATGAAACCTTTGGATTTGCAGGATTTTTTGGTATACCTGTAAATGTATGCGATGATGCCACGGGTGAACATTACAATTCCTGTCCTGTCTTGCTGAGTCCCGCCCATGATGTTGTCATGCGCACGTCTTTGAAGAAGAAATTTGGGACGTCAAGGTTGATGAGAAAGATCTATCAATCTTTGAAATATAACATCACAACGCCCTTTGCATTGGTGGAATCTTTAGGAATTATCGCTGGTTTTTTGATGGTGGCCCGTACGTTTTTCCCCAAATTATCGGCAAGACTGAGCAAAAAAGTTTCGCATTGCAAGGTGAACTCTATTGACTCAATTCCCTTCCAAAATCAATGTGCATATGCTTTGAATGCGCTGCGTATGATGGGACTGGTGGATCATTTTGCACCGGTTATTGTTTTGTGCGGACATGGCAGTGAAACGCAAAATAATGCCTATGCAAGCTCCCTTGATTGCGGTGCGTGTGGGGGGCGTCATGGTGGAATCAATGCGGTGATTTTAGCTTCTATTCTCATGCGACATGATGTTCGTTCATATTTGGCAGAGCAAAACATCGCCATACCTGAATCCACACGCTTTGTTGCGGCAGAGCATAATACGACCACGGATCATGTGGAAATTTTTGAAGGTGAGAAACTTATAAAATTAAAATCTGACTTACAAAAGGCACAGGCAATTCATTCAGCGCAAAGATTCAAAACATTAGGGAATGGGTCTCCAGATGTTCGGGCAAAAGATTGGGCTCAGGTGAGGCCAGAGTGGGGACTGTCAGGCAATGCCAGTTTCATTGTGGGGTCAAGGCAGCTCACAAAAGACAGCTCTTTAGAGGGCAGATCCTTTTTACATTCCTATGATTGGACAATCGATCCAAAGGGGGAGATTTTGACCACGATTCTCACCGCGCCCATGGTGGTTGCCCAGTGGATTAATGCCCAGTATTTGTTCTCAACTCTTGATAATGTGGCCTTTGGAGGAGGAAGCAAAATCACGAAAAATATTGTGGGGAAAATCGGGATCATGCAGGGGAATTCCAGTGACCTCATGAATGGCCTGCCTTTGCAATCTGTTTTTAAATCAGATCAAGAGGCCTATCATGAACCTTTAATGTTGCTTACAATTGTACATGCACCAAGGTCTATTATAGATCGCGTGATCTTTGAACAAGATGTGTTACAAAAGTTATTTGGCAATGAATGGGTATTTTTAACATGTCTCGACCCTATCGATCATACTTTCTATACCCTCACAAAAGACCTGAAATGGACGACTTCTTTTATGGAAACTTAGGAACTTCGGGTAAGGGGCTGGGGCTGCGTTGGGGTAGGGGAGTGGAGATTGGTTTTTTGGGGCCGATGTCGGTTGCGGCTGACAGGCGCTCTATCATTTCCTTTGTAATTTTTGCTGCTTTTTCTGTGCTCATGAGGCTCAAAATGGCCGATGCACTTGAGGGTTTCATGGATTCAATAATCACAGATGCCTCTCCTTTTTCCATATTCTCAAGCATGGGCGCGGCTTTTTTAGGGGGCATTTTTTCCATGATTTCGATGAGTTTTTTTCTCTTCTCCCCATCATTATAATTGAAGGTTTGCATTTGTTGAACGATTTGTTTTTGAGCTTCTTTCATTTTCTCCAAAGTCCCGGACAATCTTTCTTCGTGAAGTTTCAACAGTTCTTCTCTGTTTCCAATGCTCTCTGCCCGCTCTTTCTGCTGATTTTGTTCGCTGACAATATCATGTAATCCATTAATGGCCTCTGGGGTGAGATTCATCATATCAATTTTATTCTCTTTTGCACTTTGCGTGAATTTCTTCAATTCTTCTTTTGACGTTTCAAGTCTTGGCAGCTCTATTTGATCTTCGAGCAGTTTCTTTTCTTTTTTCTTTGCCGCATCATCCTCAAAGGCAAACACAGGATTATTTGATAAGGATACATAAATAATACTCAAAGAATGGCTAATTTTAAAAGAAAACGAGATACAGCACATGAAAATGAGCACCCTTAAAATACGTATCTTTTCTAAAAGATGAACGGATCTTGTAAAAACTTTACTTAAAATACGCCTGATTATTTTCATCATTACCTCAGTGTGTTAGCATTTAAAATAGGTTTGAATGGTTTTCTTGGTTCTACCACGGCAATTTTGGGTTCGAAGGTTTTTGCAGCGGCCGGGGACGATGGGATGACTTTCGTTTCTTCAATTTTATGATCGAGCTTGTCCAAAATTTGATCTGCTTTTTCACAAAAATATTCTAAATCGGTCTTAAGGGTGCCTGCTTTTTTAATCTGATTGGACAGGGTATATTCCCCTTGACTTGTGGAAATTTGGAGTTGATTAATCCCATGTTCTGCTTTGTCAATGGCCCCTGTAAGTGAGGAGAGTAGTTTTTCCATCTCCAGGCGGTCACTTTTCAGAGCATTTATTTTCTGATTCAAAAGTGAAGAGTAAAAAATTGTCATCAGCAGCAATCCTGCCAAAATAAAATCAATAGCTATATCCATAATTTTCGCTTTCTTTTTCTTTAATATATGATTCTGTTATGCGAATAGAAACATTCCCGCTTCTTTGTCCAATATTGGCCTGCCATATGTCAATTTCACCGCAACGTATATAGATTTGTGAATCTGGTTTTGTCCGTAAGATGACTTGACTTCCAGGTTTCCATGACAGGATTTCATTGAGTGTGACTTCAGCCTCCCCTAAAATGGCTTCAAGGTGAATATCCGTGTTCCACAACGAGCCTGCCAAATGATTCTCCCAAATACGATCCTGTCCAAATTTTTCTCCCATAAAGGTTTGCAGCAATGCTTCACGCACCGGTTCAAGGGTGGAATAGGGCAAAATAAGTTGAATAGTCCCACCTTTGTGATCCATATCAACTTTTAAGGTTACAACAATAGCGGCATCAAGTAACCTGGCAATCCCTGCAAAACGTGGATTTATTTCGATGCGTTCAAAGCGAAAATCGATGTGACCAATCGGGTTAAAGGCATGGGATAAATCAATCAGGAGCAATTGGATCATATTAATCATCAAATTACGCTCAATGCTGGTATAGGAACGCGTTTCATTACGTTTCATGCTTTCAACTTTGCGTCCACCAAGGAGCACGTCGACAATGCTATAAATGAGCGTATTATTGATCGACACAAGGCAATAACCATTCCAATCTAAAGCCTTTACAACCCCAATAAGAGCTGGCATTGGAACGGAATTCAAAAAGTCACCAAACCTGCTTGACGTTGACTCTTTAATGCTAATTTCAACGTTATCGGAGGTAAAATTACGTAAACTTGTTGTAAATTGACGGATCAAACGTTCAAAAACAACATCGAGCATGGGAAGGCGTTCGTGGGAAATATGGTTGTTCCCTAAAAGCACATCAATGCCAATGGTTTTTTCGGGCACGTCGTGATCACCCAGCAATGTATCAATTTCACTTTGACTTAGGAGCCGTTCAGGGGACGTTTGATTTTGAACCAAATCATCGGGTTTTGCCTGTGAAAGGGTCTCTTCCCAAGAAGCAGGTTTATCGTCATCATCACTTGTCATTGTACAAGGACCTCTCTAAATAAGATATTTGTGACTTTATCCGGGGCCATGATCAAGTTTGTCCGTCGCAAAAGTTCTTCACGAATACGTTCAAGACCTGCTGATCCTCTGAGTTCTTCCATACGCAAGCTTCGCAAAAAAACCTGGAATTGATCCACCATGCGTGGTTTGAAAGTCTTGATTTTTTCTAATATTTGGGAGTTCTCAAATTCAACACTGATGGACATTTTTAAAAAATTGCCTTTTTTATTATTCGAGACCAAGTTGATGAGCATATCTGGCATATCAAAATAAAAGATCTTGTCAGCATTTGATGCATGTCCATGTCCATGTCCATGTCCGCCTTCCGTTTTGGGGGCTTCTTTGTGCCCTTCTGCGGGTTTTGCTTCTTTTCCAGTCATAAAAAAATAAACACCAATCCCAATACCAAGAGCCATGAAGACAATTCCTAGGATCAGAACCAGGCTGCTGCTGCTTGATTTTTTTTCTTCTGTTTTCTTTTCTGCTTGTTCGGCCATTTTTTAACTCCTTGTGACGACTTGAACGTTAGATATTTGTGAAAATTTGATAATATCATTGGAAATTTCTGTGATGGCTTCACTTGCCATGCTTTTGGGTGCGAAATTTAAAATCGGCATTTGCAACCGAATGACCGCAGGCACATTTTTATCCTTGGGAACGGATCCAAGGTAAGTGGGTGCAATGCCGATAAATTTGTGGGTTGCCTTTGAGAGTGCATTAAAAATGTTTTTTCCCTGTTCGGGGGTCGATGTGTTTGTAATCACCACGTAAGGGTTTAAAATACGTGTGACTTTAATCAATGCGTAGGCATCTGTTAAGGACGTTGGTTCTTCGTTCAGGAGGACAAGATTAAAAGAAGAAGATTTGATAAACTCTTTGACCAGCTGCCCAATTCCAGCTTCGACGTCAATAATCACCTGATCATAATTTCTTCCAAGGACGATAATATCTTTAATCAACTTATTTAAAAACATGGCCGATAATTCCCCAAAGAAACCAGAACCTGATCTTCCCGCAATCAGATCAAACCCTGTGCCTTCGTGGGAAATAACGGCGTTTTCTAAGGAAAGCTGGTCACAAAAGACATGGCCTAAATCTTTTTTAGGAACAATTCCAAGCTGAATATCAATATTTGCAAGACCAATGTCGGCGTCAATCAAGAGAATTTTCTTCCCCTGAAGGGCAAAGGCGTGGGCGAGTGTGATGCTCAGGAATGTCTTCCCAACGCCTCCTTTTCCCGATGAAATTGTCATCAGATTGTTTTTTTTACTGGCCATTTTTTTCCTCAACTTTATTTGATTGCATATATTTTTGTAACAAAAGTGCTGCAAGATTATCGGGTGTTCCCTCTTGCAACGTGGATGATATTTTTGGGTTATCGCTCCAATAAGTCAGACTTGCATCTTCTTGGATTAAAAATGAGAGCGTCGAGCCCAATTTCCGGCATAAATCTGTTTTTGTGATGAGTTGACGGGTTACGCCAAGACTGCTGAAAAATCCAGAATAATCCCGTGCTTCGTCCATATCCGTGCTCACAGGATTGACCCAAATGGGTGAAGAGTCCCCAATCCATGACTTTAAAAAATCCTTGTCTTCGCTGCTAAAAGGATTCACCCCGGGGGTATCAATGAGAATGGCGCCGCTTGTGTTTTTAATGATGGCCTTTAGTTGTTCGGGCGTTTCTGGAATTTCCAAATTCACATCAATAATATCCGCGTAGGTGACGATTTGCTCATAGGCCCCGGCTTTAAAATGGTCAAGGGAGACGATGGTGACCTCTTGATCATGATTTTTTAAATACAGGGCAAGTCTTGCGGTTGTGGATGTTTTTCCAGCCCCTGGCAATCCCACAAGGGAGATCACCTTTGGAATTTTATTGGATTTTGAGAAAGAAAGAGTGGTCTCTAAAGCTTTGCTTAAAATATCATTTAATGTGGGAAGGTTTAAATGCGACCCGGCAATGGTCATCAGCTGCACAAATAAATTCTCAGAAACACCATGAAAATCAAGGCAAGCCTCTAAATCATTTAAGAGATCTTTTTTATTCATTTTAATTGTTTTTTCAATCCATAACACCTGTTCAACTCCTGCTGTAACTCTGGCAACACCTAATTCTTTATCAAAACTTGTGGCAACGATCATCGCATCTTCTCCTAAATCTAATTTTGCCTTTTGAAGGGCCTGTTGAAGAGTGGGGGCAGAAAAAGTTTTAAGTTGCATCTAAACCCCTCATATCTGTCCAACGGTTTTTATTTTTGCCTTTGGATGAATCTCATTTTGAGACATCACCGTCGTTGAGGGCCGGAATCTTTCAATCACGGATCTAATATATGGCCTCAAATAAGGCGCCGTGAGCAAGACAGGCGCGTCATTTACAAAAGATTTATCAAAAATTTGTTTAATGCGGGCAACAAATTCCTGGAGTTTACTTGGGGCCATGGCCAGTTGTTTTATTTCACCGTCCCCGACCAACGCTTCAATAAATGCATTTTCCCATTGGGGGGAAAGCACAACAATGGGGAGGATTCCTTCGTCATTGACGTATGAAAATGTAATTTGTCGTGCGAGTCTTGCCCTGACATGTTCGGCAATATGGGTGGAGTTTTTAGAGATCGTACATCCTTCATGAATTCCTTCTAAAATTGTGGGAAGATCTTTAATTGAAATACGTTCGGCAAGGAGAATTTGAAGCACTTTTTGAATACCCGCCATGGAAATTTGAGCAGGGATGAGATCTCCCACCAGTTTTTGGTGTGCCCGGTCTAATCCATCTAAGAGAATTTGTGTTTCGCCATAGGTCAAAAGTTCGGGTAAGTTATCTTTAATGATTTCTGTTAAATGCGTAATGATGACCGTTGGATTATCGACAACTGTATAATTTCTCGCCTCTGCTTCTAATTTTTGCGAGGCATCAATCCACTGGGCGGGAAGGCCAAAGGCAGGTTCAATTGTGGGCTCTCCTGGCAATCTGATGGCTCCGCCCCCTGGATCCATGGCCAAGTAATATCCAGGTTTGAGTTCGCTTTTTGCAGCTTCAATTTCTTTAATTCTGACAATGTAGCTGTTGCTGGGGATGGTTAAGTTATCTTGAATGCGAATGGGGGGGATCACAAATCCTAAATCTGCAGCGATTTGTTTTCTTAAAGATTTCACCTGGGCGGTAAATTGTTCCCCTTGTTCCCGGGCGAGAATCGGCAGCAATCCATACCCAAGTTCAAGGCGTACCTGGTCCACATTGAGAGCTTGGTTAAAGAAATTATCGTCCTCTTGTTGTTTTGTTTGTTCTGGACTTTCTTCAACAATCGCAGGTTTTGAAGAGACCCATGCCACATATCCCATGATTGCGGCCATAAACATGAAGGGGATCTTTGGAAGACCAGGAAGCATCCCTAAACACACCATCAAGAGCGCGCAAAGGCCAATGGCGCTTGGATACCCCCCCAATTGTCCCATGAGAGCTTGATCCGCTGTTCCTGCTGTGCCGCCTTTAGAAACCAAAAGACCAGAGGCAACAGAGACGATCAAAGAGGGGATTTGGGCAACCAGTCCATCACCCACGGTCAGGAGTGTATAACTGTGGAGGGCATCGACAAAACTGATATGATTTTGGACAACGCCGATAATGATGCCGCCAATAATGTTGATAATTGTGATCAAAACCCCAGCCACCGCGTCTCCACGCACGAATTTTGCCGCACCATCCATGGCTCCGTAAAAGTTTGTTTCTTCGGTGAGCTCTCGCCTGCGGGTTCTGGCTTCATCTTCTTTAATTAGCCCTGCGGAAAGATCGGCATCAATGGCCATTTGTTTTCCAGGCATGGCGTCCAAGCTAAATCTGGCTGCAACTTCGGCGATACGTCCAGAACCTTTTGTGATCACCACAAAGTTGACGATAATCAGAATAATAAAAACGATGATTCCAATGACGAAATTCCCGCCCATCACAAAGTTTCCAAAGGCCTTGATGACCTCTCCGGCCGCATCAATCCCTTCGTGTCCATGTGATAAAATAAGGCGTGTAGAGGCCAAATTCAAAGATAATCGCAACATCGTAGAAATGAGCAAAATCGTTGGGAATGAGCTAAAATCAAGCGGTCTTTCAATAAATAAAGTGGTCATGAGAATCAAAACAGACATCATGATCGAAATGGCGAGTAGAAAATCCATGGTCCATTTTGGAATGGGCAAAATTAAGACAACAATAATCCCAATCAGTCCCAAAGCAAAGAAAAGATCGCTTCTTTTGGAAAGCTCTTTAAAGGTTTGAGGCAGCGGAGAATTATTTGCTTTTTGCCTAGGTTGCATCAATTATCTCCATACGAATTTTCTGTGTAAAGCCCTTCAGAATAGAGTTTAAGCTTATTACGCAGAGTTCTTATTGAAATCCCTAAAATATTTGCCGCGTGGGTTCTATTGCCTAAACAATGGCTGAGCGTATCAATAATCAATTCTTTTTCCACATCGTGCACGGTTCTTCCCACAAAACTCATGCTGCTGTTCATTTTATTCAAAACGTTGTTCAGGGCATGATTTTCTGTGATATCTTGATAATTTGGGAAAATAATGTCTGGCGTAATGACATTTCCTATGCACATCAACACGGCCCGGTGCATGATATTTTCAAGTTCGCGGACATTTCCATGCCATGGTGCAATTTTAATCATTTCAATGCTTTTTTTATCAAGGGTCTTTTCTTCCAAATGATTATATTTGCAATATTTCTTAACAAATGCATCTGCCAAAATTTCAATGTCCAATGGTCTCATGCGCAAAGGAGGCAGTTCTAAATTCACCACATTCAAGCGATAATATAAGTCCTCTCGGAACACGCCCTCTTTGACGGCATCCAGAAGATTACGGTTGCTAGTGGCAAGGACGCGGATATCAATTTTAATGGGTTGCATCCCCCCAATACGATCAATTTCTCTTTCTTGAATGGCCCTCAGGAGCTTGGATTGCAGGTGTAATTGCATTTCTGAGACTTCATCTAGGAGTAAGGTTCCCCCAGTGGCTTCTTCAAATTTACCAATTCTTCTGGCAACTGCCCCTGTAAAGGCGCCTTTTTCATGGCCAAAGAGTTCTGACTCCAATAACCCTTCTGGAATGGCCGCGCAATTGAGGGACACAAAAGGGCGGTCTTTGCGTTTGCTGTTTTTGTGGATAAACCTTGCCATGACTTCTTTTCCAGTCCCTGACTCACCGGTGATGAAAACACTGGCGTCACTGTTGGCCACTTGTAGAGCTATTTTTACAATCTTTTCCATGGCAGGGTCTTTGAAAAAGAAATCGTCGTTTTCCTGGCACACGGCTTCTAAAACGGCGGCAATGAGTTCCGAATCAGGGGGGAGGGGAACATATTCTTTGGCACCGGCACGAATGGCATCGGCGGCTTTTTTAGGATCGGTCCCAATACCACAGGCAATCACGGATGTATAAATGCGCTCCCTTGACATGGAGGAGATGAGTTCTTTGATATCAAGATTCAAATCGCACATGATCAGATCTACGCCTTTACCCGAACGTAAAAGATGAAGTGCCGATTCTATATCATCGATATGCGTGACTTTTGCGCCTTTAGAGATGGCAATTTTTCCAGCTTCACTGATGTATCCATGTAATGCGCCAACGATTAATACTTTCATTTTATAGATTCTCCTTTTTTATATATGACTTTGACTTTTGTCTGATTTGATAATTTCTGTCATTGTAATTCCAAGGCTTTCCCCAACGACCATCACTTCGCCCCTTGCCACAAGCTTATTGTTGACATAAATATCGATGGCTTCTCCCACCTTGCGGTTGAGCTCCACAACGGCGCCTCTGCCTAATTTGAGCAGTTGATTCACAGGAATATTGGCCTGCCCAAGGACCGCTGAAATTTGCACGGGAACATCATAAATGGCGTCCAAATCCTTAGAACTTGCTGTGCTTTTATCCCCTTTTTTAGGTTTATTCTTAGTCTCTCCCATTTTGGGTAATTCTTGCGCGAAGTCCTTTGAATAGGAGGATTCACTCATTTCACTGTCATAATCATCATTCATCTTTTATCTCCAATATGTTTTTCTTAGTGTTTGAACCTTGCGCGTAGAGTTCTTTCAGGTTGATCAAAAAAGCTTCGAGCGTTGCATCAATGTTTTGAATAAAAGCGCTGCAAAGCCTTTCTCTTCCCCCATTTTTCCATTGAATCCGGCAGTCTAAAACGCTTAAATTTCCGTCTTCTTTTAAGGCAATCGAGTCATCGGACATGATTGCTTGTAACTTGCCCCTCAAGTTTTTATGCAAAGAGGGGTGGACATAGATCTCAAGTTCGCCCTTTTCTTTAAGCCCCGAAAGTGTCCCGGAGATGAACTCTAGAATTTCCCCTTCGCCAAAATGCTCCAGCAATGAGGGGATGATTTTATGCAGGATATAACTTGAAAGAACAATGGTGTCCGCGTGGATTTGATCCCTTGCCGCTTGCTCTGTGCTCATCAACTGGGCAGCTTTTGAGGCGATTCCTGAGAGCGTTTTTGAAATCTTTTCCTCAATTTCCGTGTAGGCCTGGGAGTACCCGTCTTGATAACCTTTGTCTTTTGCGATTCTTTTTTCTGTATCGATTTGATCTTGAGTGAAGCTGGGCGCACTTTTGAGCTGTTGTTCTTTGGCCAGTGCTTCAGGTTCAAAAGAGTGTTCAAAGAGAAATTTTTGCATTAGATATACTCATCCTCCCCTTCTTGACGCAGTTTAATCGATCCTTTTTGGACCAATTCTTTTGTGACGCTAATGATCTGTGACTGGGCTTCATCCACATCTTTAATGCGCACAAGACCCATATTTTGTATATCTTCTCTGAGCAATTTTGCCGATCTTTCGGACATGTTTTTCAAGAAAATTTCTTTGACTTCATCACTGGAGCCTTTAAGGGCAACGCTGAGTTTTTCACGGTCAATGCTGCGCAAAACAAGCTGAATACCGTCCCCATTAATCTTCTTCATATCTTCAAAGACAAACATCAATGATTTTACTCTGGCAGCAGATTCCCCGTCTTTTTGCTCCAGGGCACCGATGAATTTTGCCTCATCTGCCCTGCTGAAATAGTTGAAAATCTCAGCCATCATTTCATGGGAATCTCGTTTTTGGATTCGGGCAAAGGTGCTGATGAACTCGCTTCTTAAGGTTTGTTCAACCTCTTGTAAAACATTGCGTTGGATCGATTCCATTTTAATCATACGCATGATCACATCCAGGGCAAAAGGTTCAGGCAAAAGCGGCAGAACACGGGAGGCTTGTTCAGGTTTAATTTTAGAAAGCACCACGGCAACGGTTTGTGGATATTCATTTTTAAGATAATTGGCCAGAAAGTCCTCGCTGACATTGGCCAGCTTTTCCCACATGGTACGCCCGGCAGGTCCCCTGATATCTTCCATGATCGAGTCCACCTGTTCCGAGGAAAGGAATTTTGTCAATAAACGCTCCGTTGCTTCATAGGTTCCCACCAAAGTGCCGGCAGAGGAAATTTGTCCTGCAAACTCTTTATAAATCTCTTCCAAAACATCGGCTTTAATCACCCCAAGCGTTGCCATCACCTGGGAGAGATCTTTGACTTCATCTCCATCCAGGTTTGAGACGATTTTTGCTGCCATTTCCTCTTTGATCGAGAGCAAAAGGGTTGCTGCTTTTTCTGTGCCAGAAAGGTCTGCATAAGAGAGGCCTTCTGATTTATCGGGGAGTTTTGTTGCTAAATTATCGGCCATAAATTCCTCCTATCCTTTATTTTGCGCGTTTGTTGAATTCATCCAGGATCTGATGACGTTCAAGCTTTCTTTAGGGTAGGTCTCAATGAGCTCTTCAACCTTTTTCACGTTGGCTCTTTTAACTTTTCCTTCAATGCGGTTGATGTTGATTTCTTCATGTTCACCTTCATCGTAATACCCATCGTCTGTGGAGGAAAATCTTGCCGAACCTCCTCCTCCAGAAGATTGATAGGATGGGCCAGCCGTGCCTGGAGTGCCGGGCAAATAGCCTTCAACGCCCCCTTGGAGTTCAGGGGAGGGGAGTAATTCTTTGGACGTATCAATGACTTTAAGCGTAATGGGCCGCACCACAACAATTAGCGCAATCAACCCCACAACACCAATGAGCAAAATTTCGAGTAGCCGTGCAAATTGATGTTTCTCAAGACCCAAAATCATGTCGGTTCTGGATTGATCTTGAATCACAGGGGGAGGTGCAAAGCGCATGTTAATGATTTCAACCGTATCTCCCCTTTCGGCTTTAAACCCAATGGCGGATTTCACAAGGGCCGTGATTTGATCAATCTCAGCTTTGGGCCTTGGAACATAGACCTGTTCATTCTTTTCTGCTTTGTAACTTCCGTCCACCAAAACCGCAATGGAAAGGCGTTTAACTTTACTTCCTTCTTGCACTTTTGTCCGCAGAGTTTTTGAGATTTCATAATTAACCGTTTCCTCATTGCGCTTGGCCGTTTGAGATGTTTTGTTGTTATCGGCCCCTTGAGGTTGGTTGGGCAGGGCATTTTGAACGGAAACGGGTGTGTCTCCACCACTTTTTTCGCTGCTGTTGTTGCCTTCTTCGACGTTTTGCGTGGACCTTACAATTTGTCCGTTGGGATCAAAAATTTCTGAATTTTCCGTAATCCGGTCCGTTTCCATTTCAACGGTGGCCTCCACTTGGACTTTCCCCACGCCCAAAGACCTCTCCAATAAAGACTCCACCATTTTTGCATAACGATTTTCCAGAGCTGTTTGTTGCTCATCTGAGCCTCCTGAGCCGCCGTCATCTTTATCCGATCCCCTTGCAAGAAGCGTTCCTTGGTCATCGATGATGGAGATACGCTGGGGGTTTAAGCCTGGAACCGCAGATGAGACCAAATGGCTGATGGCTCTAACCTGCCCCGAATTGAGCCGTTGTAAAATGGACATCTTGACCACAATGGAGGCGCTTGCTTCCCTAGGATTTTTGGAAAACAATTCTTTTTTGGGCATGACAAGGTGAACACGCACGCCCCCTACGCCATTGATGGTTTTAATGGTTTTGGCAAGCTCCCCTTCTAGGGCCCTTAAATAATTCACATCTTGCAAGAAACTTGTGGCCCCGAGGTTATCCGTGCGGTCTAAAATCTCGTATCCTGCACTTCCGCCAGAAGGGAGTCCCGCCTCTGCGATGAACATGCGAATACGGGCAGATTGGTCCGCGGGGACATAAATATGTGTTCCATCCCCTTTGAGTTGAAAGGGCAACCCTAAGGATTCAAGCTTGGTCACAATTTTAGAAGCATCCTGGGCATCGATTCCCCCATAGATCATCACCATGTCTGGTGTAGAAACCCTGCTGTAAAACATTCCCCCAATCCCAAAAACGCTAAAAACAATCACACCCAACACCGCAAGGCGCGCAATTCCTATAGTTTTCAGGGTTTCGACTAAGCTGTCCACGAATATATTCTCCGTTGTTATTCTTTATAAATTCAACTAAAGCTCTCCAATGATGAAGAAAAGGTTAACAAGAGGAACTTTTTTCCTCTTTTTGAAAAAAAGTCATCGGACATGGGTTCTTGTGGGGAAAAATAGTTCTGGAGTTAAGGGAATGTTAAGGGATGTATGGTGGAATGTATTTTATGAGTTAAAAAAAAGGGGTGTTTTGATGCAGTTTTTGAGAGTTTGTTTATGTGTGTTGATGTCGTTTGCGGTTCAGGCGGAGATTCCTTTCCAGCAGATGAAGGGGTTGTCGCTTCAGGATAAAACGACCGGGAATGAGTCTATTTTTTCTCCCATTTATGGATTTTTGGCGCTTAAAACGGGGACGTTGGAGAGGATTCGGTTTTTTGGGAATTACTCGAAGATTTATAAAACGCATAAAGGTAAAGAGGGGCTGATTGTGACGCCTGCCGAGCTTATTGCGCCTGATCTTTCCCATGTTAAGGATTGGATGCACCTTGCATTTTCTATTAGAGATATTGAAAAATTACGGGGAAAGATGTCCGAAGCTGAGTTAAATGTGGAGATTGCGCGTAACTTTGACCGGCAGTTTGAATATCCACAAGACGCCATTTCCGCGCTGATCCAGTGGCTTTTTCCAAGTGTGGATGGGGCTAATTTTGTGGTTAATGATTACAGAAATGACCCCGTTGGGGAGATGACCCTGTGGATGCAGGACCAGGCTAAGGTTGAGAAACTAAAAGGCCTTCCTAAAACAGATCCAGATCATGAAAAACTGGGGAACGACATCGCAAAAATCAAAGAAAAAAGAGGGGATTTTGGCTCAAATCCATTTACGCCTATCTTGCAAAAAGTTTATGAATTTTATGGGAAAAGTTTGGATATCAACAGTCTGAACACAAAAAAGAATACAATAAAACCAGAAGTATTCGCGCAAGAGTTTGAAAAAAGCTTTAAGAAAGAAATCAAGGGTATTTTAGATAATGCTTGGAAAAAAGATCATAAATCCAAAAAACACAATCGACAAGCTTTTACAGATATCCTGTATGCTGCTCTGGTGCAAGATGGAACGTTTAAGCAACCAAAATTAAAGTAACTCCCCAGGTACCATAAAGAAATATATTGAAATCTCCACGGAAACTACGATAGAGTAAATTCATAGTTCAATGTGAGGTTTTAAGCTGATGGACAGACGGGATAAAACGATACG
>CAIYWZ010000092.1 GCA_903930075.1 uncultured Alphaproteobacteria bacterium
AGTGGGCGCCATAATCAGCTCTTTTTCCTCCCCCCGAATCGTTTTCTTCTCATGACGCGTTTTATAAATCTTTCCATAATTTCCAAAAAACCGAATCCTCTCCAACGTCCCCGTATTGAGCGCCAAAAATCCATAAATGGGCGAAAAAATTTCAGCCTCCGGTTTCATCTGCGCGTGAAATCCCTTCATCTGCTGGAAAGGAATCTCCGCCCTCAGGGAAAACGATAATAATATACACAAACACACTTTTAAAAATTGCATCGAAAGGCTCCTTTTTTTAACTCATAAAGCCTATTCCACAACACATTCGTTAATATTTCGTTAAAATTAAAAATAATTCAAGATGCTCGTCAAGATTTTTAAAATGATGGCCCGCAATTCTTCCCCCGGGTGAATAAAATGAACAAATCTGTCTTCTAAAGGACAAATTTGGGGATGCAAAAGGTGGAGTGCATTTTGTGGTGTTTGAAAAAACGGATCAAACTTTGATCATCGTTTTGATCGAATTCATGGGAATGGATGCCCCCCATGACGAAGGCGGAGTCTAGGTTCATTTCATTGGCGCCGGTGATGTCGGTGGCGATGGCGTCTCCAATGACCAGGATTTTATCACGCTTTATGGGAAAAAGTTCTTTCAAGGCCCGTTTGAACATATAGGGGTTGGGTTTGCCAAAGGCGTGTAAAACGCGCCCTCCCATGTGTTGATACCTCACGAAAAGTTCGCCGGGTTTATAGAAAATTTCACCCGTCTCATTGATCACGCATCGGTCAATATTGGCGCACACCATGGGGATATCCAGATCTATGGCGTATTTCATAAGGGGGGTATAGGCCTGTATCCCTTCCTCATTTTCAAAAATATCAAGGGCCAAAATGAAATCTGCATTTTCAATATTTGGGGTTTTCACGATCCCAAGTTGCTCCAAAAGCTGCGTATTGGGGATGGTGTCAATGACAAAACACGTGGTTCCCACATGATACCTTTGCGTAAAATGCCCCTGGTGAAAACTTTCATACATGCTTTCTCCAGAGGTGAAAAGACTGGTGTAAAGATCTCTATGGATTTTAAATTTTTCTTGAACAACGTCGTGGAGTTTTGCGCATCTATGGGGGGAATTCGAGAGGAAAAATATTTTTTTGCCCTGTTTTTTCATCTCTTTTAAAGGTTCATACACGTAAGGGAAAGCACCTGTGCGATCACAAATCACACCCCAAAGATCGATGATAAATCCATCATATTTTTCAAGAACATCTGCAAGGCCTGGAGCCATCAAAAAATGCTTATCCATTATTTTTCCTTCAAATGAACAACCCCATCCCAATTTTCCGGCGGGGGAGAGGCAATAAAATCCTGACATCTTTTGATATAAATTTCGCACAAAGGATCAAGAGATTCAATTTTTTCAAAAGCTGCAATGGCCTTTTCAAATTCCCGTGCTAGGTAAAGATCAAAGGCTTTTGTAAAAGCTTTGATAAATTTCTTTTGCGCAAGGGGCGTTTCTTCGACCCTGGAATCCCCCTCCAAACCAACAAGTTCAAAAATCTTGACTCCCACATCTTTTCCTTTTACGGCCACAATATCCACGGGCCTTAAAATAAAAGTTTGAGGCAACTTGTCCACAATCGCCTGTGATACGAGAGTATGGGTTCCATACATTTTATTGGCCCCTTCCAGGCGAGCCGCCAAATTCACATTATCCCCAATGGCTGTGTAATTGAGGCGCTGCGAAGAGCCCATATTTCCAATGACCGCATCGCCGCAATGAAGTCCTATTCGAGTGACAAGCTCAGGTTTGTTTTGCGCTTTCCAGTATTTATTGAGCACCTGAATTTTTTGGTGACAAATCAGAGCTGTCGTACACGCATTTTCCACTTGATTCTCATCGGCCTCCGGGGCTCCCCAGAAGGCCATGATGCAATCACCGATATATTTATCGATTGTGCCGTTATTTTGGGCGATCACGCCTGTGAGTTCTTCTAAATAGTCCGATAAATGGAGCGATAAGGTATTGGGCTCCATCCCTTCAGAAATCGTTGTAAACCCTTGGATATCGCTAAAAAATAAAGTCACCGGCATAAGTTTCCCGCCAATTTCAATTTCTTGACCGCTATTGACTAATTTTTCCAAAAGGCCCTTTGGAATAAATCTGGAAAAATTTTTCACACTTGTTTTCATGTTTTGAATTTCAGCAGTTAATTTCTCGGTTTCCCTGGCATTTCCTTCAATTTGTATGGAATCCTCTAAATCAAATTCTCTAATTTTTTTAGCTTCTCCTCCCAAATAATCAATGGGCTGGGAATAACGATTGATGTAAAAGTAAAGCCATATCAACAGGATAGAGAGCATGAATCCCACCGCAATCATACTCTTGAATCCAATTTGATTGGCATCGACGCTCAAATCAGACGTGGGAATAATCCAGATCAGTTTCCAATCTAAATTGCTAATACGAGGGAATTTGCTCACCAGTGTGAGATACTCATTTCCCTGATGGGTAAAGATTGCGCCCCCATCCCCGAGGTCTTTTATAGTGCCGTCTTTAATCCCCACATCTTTTTCATAGGCTTTTTTGAGTAAAGTCATGGAAGGGGAATCAATGCCGGTGAGAACTTTCTTATCGATATTTGTCCCGGCGATCATAATATTTTGATCATCGATCATAAATAACGCTGTTTTTTCCGTAATACGGCTAAAATCAAAATATGCAGAAAAAGCCTCCGGGGCAATATTTCCGTGGACATACCCCTGCCCTGCTAATTTTTTTGTGTATTCCAAAGAAACAGTTTTTGAAATATCAAACAACAGTGTTTTATGCTGAATATTTTTTTGACTATACTCTAAATATCTTTTAGCTGCAGAAGCAATATAATTTTCAATATTCTCATCGGAAATGATTTCAGCGTTCACAAGATTGCCCATCTTATCATAAAACCGGATATTTTTGTTGCGAATATGGACATTTTTATCCGTTTTCACGATACTCAAGACAAGCTCCGCATTTTCAGGAAACGATATGCCCAAATAAAGATCTTTATGGGTTAGAATTTGACTCAGCCACGTGATATTGACAAATGTCTCCGGGTCTACGCAAATAAAAAGATTAGAAAGCTGATGAATACTTTTGAGTTTTTTAATAATTTTATCAGTATTTTCTTCCACATTTTTCATAGATTCTGGTGTGAAGAGATCGGAAATATTATCAATATTTTCGTTTGCAACCATCATATAATTTCTTGTGCGCAGCATATACGCCTCGGCATGACGATTCAATGAAAGCACCGCGCCCCGAATAGAAAGATCATAAATTGCATAATGGTTATACACCACAATCAGTATAGAAAATAAAGATACTATAAGAAAAAAACTCACCAGAAGCTTAGGCTTAAGTGACATCGTATGTTTCATTTGCCTTCTCCCTTTTCCCGTGGATTTGATCCAATTTGCTTGATGATTCTGTCTGCTTTTGTGATGTAATGTGAAAATTCCATCACAGAATTGATCATTAATCGCATTTGAGATCGAATCCCGGGGTCTGAAATTTTTCCAAGATCCACTTTATTTTCAGGATTTTGAGAAACCGACACAATCACATTTTCCATCTGTTTCATAATTGTGCTCAGGTCCCTTGTATTTTGCAAACCACTGATAAAATTTAAAATCGCAATGATAAAAATACCAATGAAAAGTCTTTGGTATAATCTTCTAATTTCTATAGCTTCGTCAGCATTACTTTTGTTCAGGTCATAATAAATGACAATACCAGCACGTTCTTGGTTGGCAACGTCTTTAAGTGTGACTCCTACGAACTTAATATCTTTTTTAACACTTCCTTTCCAATTTTTATTTTTAGCAATCCGCAGACTTTTCAACAAACGGACTTTTTCCTCTTCCACAAGTTCTGTTTTTGATGTTGTAAAAACAGGAATAACCCCATCTTTAACAATTTTAAAAATAACAATATCTGAAATTGTAGAATCGAATTCTTTTGCTTTATTCATCGTTTCTTGAAGTTCTTTAATATCTTGAATATCAATGCCTAATAATAATGCATTGCTGATGGGATAAGAAATGCCTGCAGAAACAACATTCAATCGATCACTGATCAAATTTAATCTGATGACGTGGTATTTAAAGTGCATTAAGACCGTTAAAAGTGTTATGGTAAAAACGGAGATAATCAACATAACAAATGAAATTCGAATCGATAACCTCATTTTTGAGCTCCTTGTAATGGATTATATTTTTTAAAATTCAACACATAATACATCAAGTGTGTTATCGCTAAAAAGATGGCCAATATTAATAATGTTTTTTCATAGCCTGCATATCCAATCAAAAAACTCGTAACAAGTGGCCCACAAACCATTGCTATGCGCTCATAGGTGAAATACAATCCAATCACACTTCCTCTGGCGTCTTCTTGGTTTGAAGCTGCTGCAATTTCTTCTAAAATTGCCATGATTGAAGACATGTGAACAACAAGGCCTATCGATAAAAGAGCAATCGCAACTGATGCTCCAAGGGTCGTTGGAAAGTTGAATTGGTATAAAAGAGCTGCAATTAAAAGAAACACACACAT
>CAIYWZ010000093.1 GCA_903930075.1 uncultured Alphaproteobacteria bacterium
TAAAGAAATCTACATCACCCGGGAAATTGAGGAATTGATTGAATATCAGTCCCACCATTACCCCATTCTCTCGGTTATGGGCCCACGGCAGTCAGGCAAAACGGAGATGATCCGAAAATATTTTCCACACCTTCCCTATTACGATTTGGAACAAGAATCAACTTTTAAAATGATTTCCAAGGACCCAGATAAATTTGTGCGGGAAAATTGTATGGAAGGCGCTATTTTTGATGAGTTTCATTATATCCCCCAGATGACTCAAATCCTCAAAACCGTTGCCGATGAATTGCGTTATGAGATTCGTAAAGAAGGCAAAACAGCTCTTCCGACGCGCTTTGTTTTAACCGGATCCCATAACTATCTTATGGACGAACATATCAAAGAGACCATGACAGGGCGTGCTGCCATCATCAAGCTTTTGCCCTTTACCCTCCAGGAATCAGGATGCACGGATCCATTTGAGGCCATGTATAAGGGTGGATATCCGATTTTGCATGTGAATGGGCAAATCCCAAAGAGCTTTTTCTCCGCCTATATCGAGAATTATTTGAACAGGGAAGTGCGGGATATTCATGGCATTAAAGACCTGCTCAAATTCCAGGAATTTATGGAAATTTGTGCGTCCCTGGCGGGGAATTTCTTTGACTATACAACCGTGGGCTCAGCTCTTCGTCTTAAACGCGAAACTCTGGACGCATGGCTCATGGTTTTGTATGCGAGCCATATTATTTTTTTCGCCAGGGGCTACAATAAAAGCCTGATTAAACAAATGTCCAAAAATCATAAACTTTATTTCTATGACACAGGGCTTTGCGCAAGCTTGACACGAAAAGTCAAATCCCCCGAATACATTAAAGTCAATCCCGAGTTGAAGGGAAAACTCTTTGAGAACCTCGTATTTTCCGAAATTTGGAAGAAAAATGCCATCCAGGGCGAATACCTTGACTCTGCGTATTTTTGGAACATCACCGGAAAAGAAGGCTATGAAGTCGACATCATCATGGAAGGCATGATGCGCCTGAAGGCTATAGAAATCAAATCTGGCGATACCTTTAACCCCAAATGGTTTGACAACATGCAAAAGCATCCAGACCTTGTGGCCGCGCAAAAATTCGTCGTCTACACAGGCCCCACCATGGACGTGGAAGGCGGGCGGGCTTTGAATTTTTGTGACCTTGATCAATTGTTTTTACAACCATCGTAAATGGAAAAAGGCAAAGATATGACAAAATATACCATCACAGAAGAACAACTCTTGATCTATGTCCACGGAGAACGTAAAGCACATCATATCCTCAATAGTGATTTTAAAGATCATTATAGTGTGGCTTTTCGAATACTCAATCAAGGACAACCCCTCGTGTGGAACTGGGCAGCCTTCTTTTTTGGCCCATTATGGTTTATGGAAAGTAACTATTCACCCCCCCCGACCTGTCATCTTCATGGCTTTAGCCATGGAGATCTCCCTTACCCTCCCCAAGGCACTCCCGGTTTTTATATGGATCAATAGTAACTTGTGGAAACGTTCTTTTTGGGGAGCGCATCTTCTTTCTGGGCTCAAGAGAAGGGAGATCTCCAAAACTAAAGTTTTGAAGATGACAGCGGGAGGGAATTTGAAGATAACGATGGTGAACTAATAGGTGGTAAGATCTCATAATTGCTAGTTTTATTCCCGCTTTATTAGGAGATCGACTTTTAATAAACTATATTGCAAAACAAAAGCGCAAAGGCAGTTTTGAAGCCCATCCAAAAGGTGGAGCAATCGTTTATGTTTTTTTTCATCGGATGATCTTAGAGAACCCGTTTATCGTCCCAATTATCGCAATTATCTACACAAAATACAAAGTTTGGAGTTATAAACGCAACAATAAAGATTGACTTTTTCTCCCCCCTAGCGTAAAAAGATAATTGAAGGAGACATGTGGACATTGCGTTCGTAAACCCGGTCAGATCAGAAATGAAGCAGCTGTATCGAAATTTGGTGGGTCATGGGTCTTCTTCGCAGAATGCATTTTTTAAAGGCTAAATTCAATCGATGACCAAAACTTCAGAATCTTATGTTGTGATTGCAAGGCGTCACCGGCCTCAAAAATTCAGTGATTTGGTCGGGCAAGAGACGCTTGTCAATATCCTTAAAAGTGGCCTGCGTTCGGGGAAAATTGGTCATGCTTTTGTGTTAACGGGCATTCAAGGCGTGGGGAAAACCACGATTGCGCGGCTCTTGGCAAAATCCCTGAACTGTATGAACTTAGACCCTGAAACCTTTGAACCCTGCAACGCGTGCCCCTCGTGCTCGAGTTTGATGGAAGAGAAAAACATCGATGTCATCGAAATTGACGCGGCCTCGCGCACGAGTGTTGATGATATCCGGGAAATTATTGAAAGCGTTCAATATAGACCACTGGTTTCTAAATATAAAATCTTTATCATCGATGAGGTGCATATGCTCTCTAAGGGAGCTTTCAATGCGCTCTTGAAGACCCTGGAAGAACCGCCACTTCATGTCAAATTCATTTTCGCCACCACAGAACTGCATAAAATCCCCGCAACGATTTTGTCACGGTGTTTGAAGTTTGAGCTTAAAAAACTCTCCCCTGAGGTTTTAAAGCCCTATTTTTCAGGTCTTTTGGAAAAAGATGGTGTGTCTATTGAGGACGCTGCCCTGGAGCTGATTTGCCGCGTGGCCGGGGGTTCTGCCAGAGACGGCTGCTCCCTCCTGGAACAGGCCATTGGCCTTGGAAACAAAGATATTACTCTGGCACAAGTTCAGGAAATGCTGGGGTTTGCCCATGATACCTGGATTGAAACGATTTTCGAGTGTTTTTTAAACGGCACCCCCCACGAAGGCATTGCGCTTTTGGAAGAGGCCAGAAAAGCCGGAAATATCGCGCCTCACATGATCATCTCCAAATTTTTAGAAATATGTCACAAAAAAATGGTTGCCTGTTTACGCGAAAACGGGCATGATTTTGGAAATCTTGCACGGGCCTGGCAAGTTTTGCAACAAACCTCCACGGAGATGGTTTACTCTTCCATGGTGTTTGAATCGCTAGAGGTGGGGATGATGAAAATATCCTTTCTCAATGGCGTAGGCAGTGTGCAAAGTGTTTTAAACAGTTTATCTAGAGCTGAAAAATCCGGAGATGTTGTGGCCGTAAAAGAGGTGAAATCTGACCAAAATTGGAAAGATGATCCGACAATTCAAGAAATTCTAAAGGAATTCCCTGGATCACGCGTAGAAGTTATTGAAATTAATTAAGTGAATATGAAAAGGAGATAAATAAAATGGTCAATCTCAATGCGATGCTCAAACAAGCTCAAGCAATGCAAAGCAAACTGGCGCAAGTTCAAGAAAAAATCGATGCCCAAATCATTGAAGGCAGCTCTGGCGGAAGTATGGTCAAAGTGACCATTTCTGGAAAAGGCCAGCTCAAAAACATTAAAATCGACCCTGCCCTTCTGGACCCTGCAGAAGTAGACGTTTTGGAAGACCTCATCGTCGCAGCTTTTAGAGATGCCAAAGAAAAAGCAGATGCCTACGGCGAAAAAGAAATGTCAGCGGTCACAGGCGGTATGTCCTTGCCCGGCGGAATGAAGTTGCCTTTTTAATGTTTGGACAGGAAATACAACAACTCATCTTTTTGCTCTCACGTTTCCCAGGTCTTGGCCCAAGATCTGGAAGGCGATTGGCTTTGCATTTGCTCAAAAAGAAAGAAACGACACTGCTTCCCCTGATTCACACGTTGCAAAGGGCAGCAGAGGCCGTTAAGGTCTGCAGCGAATGTGGAAATTTGGATACATCTCCTGTGTGTTCCATTTGCACATCCACAAAGCGTGATTCAAAAGTTTTATGCGTTGTGGAAGAAATCTCAGATCTTTGGGCCCTGGAACGCTCCGGGGAGTATCATGGGCGATATTTTGTTTTGGGCGGAAAATTATCGGCCATCAGCGGCGTCAAGCCCGAAGACCTTAAAATCCCATTTTTGGTGAATAAAATCAAAACAAGCGGGATCACAGAGGTGGTTTTGGCGCTCAACCCCACACTCGAAGGTCAAACAACCCTTTATTATATTCGTGAATGCTTAGAAAATTTACCCCTTAAAATCACCGGCCTTGCCCACGGCGTTCCCATGGGGGGAGAGCTGGATTACCTTGATGATGCTACCCTTACAACCGCAATGATGAGGCGTCAGGTTGTATGATCGCCACGTGTCCCAAATGTACCAACCGTTATCATTTAGATCTTTCCAGCAAAACCGTGGAAGTGATTTTGTTTTGCCCCAGCTGCAACCATCGCTGGATCTCAAAGAGAATTCTAGAACCCTCTCCCGCATCCGATTCCATTGAGGCAGCCCTAGAGGTTTCAACGTTTAAAACGATTGTTTTGGAAAAACTCCAGAAAAACAAGAACTTTTTTATCATTCTTTCTTGCCTTTGCATTCTGACCGCCTATGTTTTGCAGCCTTTGATCAAGTCAGGAATTGAGTCTGTCTCTTCACTTTTGAAAAATCAAAAAAGCGAATCTATTCCTTTAAAAATTCAAAATGTCGATTATTTCTTTGATGAAAAAGACCACACCCTCTCCCTCTCCTGGGAGCTCAAAAACGAGACAAATTCCTCACAGGGGTTAAAGCCTTTTCGGATACAGCTGTTTAACAAATGCATTAAAACACACGATAAAACACAAGTGGATTGCGTGATTAAAGAAATCAAATTCAAACCCAGTAAGGACATCATCCTGCCCAAAGAAATTTTACGTTTTGAACACAGTGTCACCTCTGCTCTCCCCGTGACCAAAATACACATTTTTCCCTGAGGTGTATCTTTGATCAAAATAGGCACAAGAAAAAGCCCCTTAGCCCTGGCACAAACCCATATTGTGATTGCAGAACTTCAAAAAATTTATTCAAAGACCATCCAAATTATCCCCATGGAAACCCAAGGAGACCGCATTTTAAATAAACCTCTGTCAGAGTTTGGCGGAAAAGGATTGTTCACAAAAGAACTCGAGGAAGCATTATTAGAAGGCAGAATAGACTGCGCCGTGCATTCCCTCAAAGACATGTCAACCATCATCACAGATGATTTAGAAATTGGCGCTGTTTTGGAAAGGGAAGATCCAAGAGACGCATTTTTGAGCGTAAAATACCCATCCCTAGAAAAACTCCCCAAAGGCGCCATTGTGGGCACAGCGTCCCTACGCCGCCAGGCATTTATCAATCACTATTACCCCCACCTCGAA
>CAIYWZ010000094.1 GCA_903930075.1 uncultured Alphaproteobacteria bacterium
GATTTGTATATCATGCTGTTTGATAAGATGAGAAAAGGTGTGAAAGGGTGCCCCCATTGGAATATTTAGGTCTTTGGCCTGGTTTGATCTTGATATGGCGCAACCATCATTGTTTGAAAGAACAATAACCGGTTTATTATTAAGAGATGGGTTAAAAACACGCTCCCAACTTACAAAAAAATTGTTGCCGTCGATAATGGCGAAACAGGCTGGAAATGGGTAAGCGGATAGGGCAGGGGGGCTGACACTGATCATGTAGAAATCTCCCCATAGATTAAGTGGTTAAAAACGCTAAGTCCTTAAACTATGAATGACACTGGTGACAACGCCCCAAAGACTTACAGCCATATCTTCGGTAAGTTCAATATTTGAAAATTCTGGGTTTTCAGCTTGAAGGATCGTCATTCCCCCTGTGTGCATCAGCCGCTTGACGGTTAAATCACCATTTACAGCAGCAATGACAATATCTTGGTGCTTTGCTGTGAGAGATCTATCAACCACCAACAAATCACCGTCATGAATACCAGCATTAAGCATGGAATCACCGGATGTACGGACAAAAAATGTTGCCGGCGCATTTTGTACCAAATGTTTATTCAAATCCATGGTGATACCAAACGAATCATCGGCGGGGGACGGGAATCCAGCAGAAACACTGCAATCATAAAAAGGCATTTCAACGGGGGCAGGGGAGGGGGCCATTGGTATGATGCTCATGCCGCTTAAGTTTTTCAAAAACGGAAATGGGTTTGGTAAACTAGAACCGCTGCTTTGCTTAAGTTGGTCAAGCCAGTCGGTCACAAGCCCAAGTACACGCATGGGAATGCGAACGGATTGCGTGGGTTCTTTGAATTTACCTGAGTTTTGTTTGCGGCCTGCACCCGGGCGAGAACCACCATGTTTATTAGGAGTATCGATTTTTTTGTGAGTTGTCATCGTTATTTATATTTTTTGATTTTTGTTCAATAATCAAAAATGCCATGAATGAAAAAGTAATGCAAGTGAAATGATAGCGGCATCTTTAAAAAAGATGTTTGTGCAAATCTACCCTTCTTGTTAATATCGATTATAACCTTTAAAAGTTTGATTTTTTGATGTACTATAGTAACTATAAAATTATAACATTGATCGATTATAGTCTTTATGAAAATATTTGAAAAACTTGCTATCATGCAACTTGATAAAGCACTTGAGTCTTTTTCTGCCCTTTTGATGCATCAGCCAAAAGAAGGGTGGGTGCGCATGATTCGTCAAACTCTGCATATGTCGACACATGAACTGGCAAAGCGATTACATGTGGCTCAGTCCACGGTTGTCGATATGGAAATGCGAGAGATTGAAAAAGGCATCAGCTTAAAAAAATTGGAAGAAGCAGCTGAAGCATTGGGATGTACAGTTGTGTATGCCTTAGTGCCAAAAAAATCACTTATTGCGATGATTGAACAGCAAGAAAAGGCCAAGGCTGAACACATGGTGATGCATACGCAAAAAACCATGTCACTGGAAGCACAAGCTTTGTCGAATGATCAGATAAAACAACAAATTGACCTTGTGTTGCATAACATAAAAAATGAACCATTAAAAAAACTGTGGAAGAATTATGAAGTTTGAGTATGAATTCGGCGCGACACCTATTGATGGGGACGAGGCCGCATGTTTGATACCCAAGCATATTACGGTTATGCCAGAGCTTAATGCATTTGAACATGCTAATATTTTAATGGCAGAGCAGTGGGCTTTGAATTCAAAATTCGAATTTACAGTTTCATATATGAAAAAGTTACATAAGAAAATGTTTGATCAAACATGGAAGTGGGCTGGTGAGTATCGAAAAACGGGTAAAAACATAGGTGTTGATGCGTATCGTATTGAAAGTGAACTAAAACAATTAATTGAAGACGTTACGTATCAAATTGAAAATAGAGCCTTTGAGTTTGACGAGATTGCCGCACGGTTTCATCATCGACTTGTGCTGATCCATGCTTTTCCAAATGGTAATGGCAGGCATGCGCGTCTTATGACCGATTTGTTGTTGAAAAAAAATGGGAAAGAGCGGTTTTCTTGGGGCAGTATTACTTCTAGCTGCGACAAAATGACGAGACGCAATTATATAGCAGCTTTACGGCTTGCAGATATTCATCTATTATTTGCTTTGTTAGCGTTTGTGAGAAGTTGATGCATTCTTGATTTGCGAATTGCAGACGTGCTGATGGAGGCTCAAGAAATTTAACGAATGATGTTTTTATGTCTAAATTGTTACCTTTGTAAACAAAATACCTTGATCACCGTGTATACCCGATAACGGCCGTTATGGGGTATACAAAATGTGCATATAAAACACATTTATAAACTGCATCAGGCTGTATAAATTTTTGCATTAAACGAGGTTAACACTTAACGGGCGATGTTTGATGCCAAAATCACGACAACTTGCTTGACAGTTGCCGATGGTTCATCAGTTGTGTGAAAAAAATTTGAGTTCTTAGATTCAAAAAATGGTCTCCCCTGTTTAAAAAAAAATATAACCATTAGCTAAAATTAATCACGTATGATATGTAGTTAATAAA
>CAIYWZ010000095.1 GCA_903930075.1 uncultured Alphaproteobacteria bacterium
CCACCATCGAACGCGCCTTTGCCACCGTGGATATTGGAGCCTGGAGTGAAGCCGAAAGATACGGCTATATCAACGCCGTTTCCGCCAGAGCCGACGCGGAATCTAGGCTTGAGGAGGCTTTGAAAAAAGGCCTTGAAAAGGGGAAGAAAGAAGCCAATCTTGAAACGGCACGGCGCTTTTACGCTTTAGGTCTCTCCGATGAGATGATCATTCAAGGCACAGGAATCTCTAAAGATGATCTCTGGGCGCTTAAGAAATAATGGAAATAAGCGGCCCAAAGTTTTTATAACTCAACTACTCACCTTCCTCCTGGTCATCCTTTATCTTCACTTACATAGCGATAAAAAAGTCCTAGCTTTTTTTATAAAAATGGTGTATGGTTTTTCCAATTAAGGTTTTTTAAGGAGTTTATACGATGACGACAAATACAAAATTAAAGATTGAATCTCGTGAAAATGCAGGAACTGGTCCTGCCCGGGCACTGCGCCGCGAGAATAAAGTTCCAGCGATTGTTTATGGAACAGGCAAAGAAAATCAAACGGTTGCTTGCTCTCATAAAGAATTGTTCAAAGAAATGCATTTGGCAGGTTTTTTTACAAAGATTTTCACTTTGGAAGGTTCAGGAGAGCCAATCCGTGCAATCGTGAAGGCTCTTCAGTTGCATCCAGTGACAGATCAGCCCTTACATGTGGACTTTTTACGTGTGAACAAAGATTCCCGTATCGATGTTGCGATTCCAGTTCATTTCATCAATCAGGAAAAATCTCCTGGGATCAAAAAAGGCGGAATTTTGAACATCGTTTCCCACGTTCTTCATTTGATTTGCAGCCCAGATCATATTCCAGAAAGCATCACTATTGATTTGGCAGGTCTTGAAATCAACCACAGCATTCATATTCAAGACATTCCATTACCAGAAGGGGCAAAGATCAGAGGTCATCAAGATATGACTTTGGCAACCATCGTTGCGCCATCTGGCGGAGAGAAAGAATCCAAAGAGGCATAAAGCATGCTTTTGATTGTGGGCCTGGGAAATCCAGGTCCAACGTATCTTAAAAACAAGCATAATGTTGGATTTTTGGCAGTTGACCAGATTGCCCAGTCTAATAATTTTCCTCCATTTTCTTCCTCTAAAATTTCTCAGTCCCAAGGCGCGCTTGGAGAAATTCACTCTCAAAAGATTTTACTCCTCAAGCCCTCGACTTTTATGAACAATTCAGGACTTGCCGTTAAAGCAGCGATGGATTTTTTCAAACTTGATGTGGGGCATGTTTTGGTGATTCACGATGAATTAGAGATTGATCCTGGAGAAATCCGCCTGAAAAAAGGTGGGGGGCACGGAGGGCATAATGGTTTGCGTTCTCTTTCATCCCATATTGGGCCTGAATATCGAAGACTCAGAATTGGCATCGGTCATCCCCAGATTAAGGCCTTGGTGAGTGATTATGTGCTTTCGAATTTTACCCCCAAAGATACATGGGTGGAGCCCTTGCTTGAGGGTATAGGTGTTTTATTTCCCCACCTGATTTGGAATCAAGAGGGAAAAACGGGTTTTAAAGATGGCTCAACCTTTATGGAAGAGCTGAAAATAAGATTAAATTAAGGATAGAAAAAATGACTTTAAATTGCGGAATTGTGGGCCTCCCAAATGTTGGAAAATCAACTTTATTTAATGCGCTCACGCAAACAGCTTCTGCAGAAGCCGCCAATTATCCTTTTTGCACCATAGAGCCCAATACAGGCAGGGTAGGGGTTCCAGACCCACGTATCTTTAAGCTGGCCAAGATTGCAGGATCCGCTCAAATTATCCCCGTTCCTCTTGAAATTGTGGATATCGCAGGGCTTGTTCGAGGCGCAAGCCAAGGTCAGGGCCTTGGAAATCAATTTCTGGGGCACATCAGGGCCGTGGATGCCATTTTGCACGTGGTGCGTTGTTTTGAAGATGGGGATATTGTTCATGTTGAAGGGGGAATTGACCCTTTGCGTGATATCTCAATTATTGAAACAGAGCTTTTAATTGCGGATATGGAAAGTCTTGAAAAACGTATTGAGCTGGGGGTGAAAAAACTTAAAAGTTCCACAGATTCTGCGCAAAAACGTCAATTTGAACTGATGCAAGAGTCTTTGAAATTGCTCAATGAAAGCCGGCCTGCAAGAGATTTAAAGCTCTTGGATGAGGAAGATCAAAATCTTTTTAAACAGCTTCAATTGCTGACCTCTAAACCCATCCTTTATGTGTGTAATGTCTGTGAATCCGAAGCCGCCACGGGAAATAAATGGACCGCTCTGGTTCAGGAAAAAGCCAAAAAAGACGGGGCCGAAGTTGTGATTGTTTCTGCCGCCATTGAAGCAGAGGTTGCAAGCCTTGAGGATGAAGAAGAACGTAAAATTTTCTTGAGTGATTTGGGACTTGAAGAAACAGGCCTTGCAAGGGTGATTCGGGGAGCATTCCAGCTTCTTGAGCTTATGACCTTTTTTACAATCGGCCCCAAAGAAGCCCATGGTTGGTCCGTTAAAAAGGGATCAAAAGCCCCACAGGCAGCTGGCGCTATCCATACGGATTTCGAGCGCGGGTTCATCTGCGCAGAAACCATTTCCGCAGACGATTATATTTCCTGCAATGGTGAACAAGGCGCAAAAACCCAAGGTAAGCTCCGTCTAGAAGGCAGAGACTACCTTGTTAAAGACGGAGATGTTTTTCACTTTAGGTTTAATGTATAACTGATTAAGAACCTTGGTGTTTATCAGGGTGCATAAACATTTTATAGTAATCTCCGCCAAGTGAAGCTATATTTTCAGGATCTTCGTGCTGACCATTTTCAAAGAGTGTGGCCTCTTTTAAATAGTCCTCGCTCCACTCATCTTCCCAGTCTTCCCAAATTTCTGGGTTATCGTTCTTATCTTCCATGATTCCTTCATCCCTTCATGTTCTTAAGTTCTCATGATTAAAATTATAATGAAAAGGTTTATAAAAGGTTTACAATGGTTAAAAAATAAATGATAATTTAAATAAAAAGAGGAGTAATGCCTGTGTCGTCTTTATCTGCAGATAATTATCAAAAATTTTCATTCAATGATTTTTCTTTTTTAGATTCCCAGCTCGAAGAATTTCAACTTGTTGAAGATTGGAAGAAAAAAGGTGATCGCCGGGCTTTACAACGTCTTGTCAACAGCCACAAAAAATTAGTTGAAAAAATAGCCTATGGATATAAAGGGTATGGATTGTGCATAGAGGAGTTGATTGCAGAAGGGTATGTGGGGATGATGCAGGCTGTGGAAAGGTTTGAGCCGGAAAAAGGATTTAGATTATCCACCTATGCAACCTGGTGGATCAGGTCCGCCATGCAGGACTATATCTTTAATTCTTGGTCATTGGTCAAATTTTCAAAAAGTAAAAGTTCAAAAAAGCTGTTTTTTGGCCTCAGGTCCTATAAAAATGAAAAAGGATATGACGATTATTTAACCAAAGAACAGGCCCTAGATATTGCCACACAGCTTTCCACCTCCATCGAAGAAGTGTATGAGATGAATGAAAGACTCAAAGGATCAGACCATTCCTTAAATGCAAGCGTGTCAAAAGGCGAAGATTCGGGCGGAGAATGGCAAGATTGGATTCCCGATGAAAAAAACAATTTGGAAGAGAATTTAGCCCAAAGTGACGAAACCCATAAAATTCAAAAAACGGTGCACAAGGCTTTAGAGATTTTATCTCCCAGGGAACATCATATTCTCATGCAACGCCGCTTTAAAGAACCCCCAACAACCTTGGATGATCTCTCAAACGAACTTCATATTTCAAAAGAACGTGTGCGGCAAATCGAGAACAGAGCCTATGATAAAATTCATGACACTCTCAAATCCTCAGTAAACCCCAGACACTTTTTCCATGCGGGATAATTATATTTCAATATTGAAATCTAGAAGAAGGATCGAGTAAAGATGAGAGCATAGCCTAACAGTATTCTGGTGGAATTTGTTCAAATTATTAATTGCTGTGAATCTAAAATATGGGTCAATTTTTTGATTTAGAACAATAGAGATATAAACCAGTGATTCGTAATTAACGTCATCATTTCCCAATTTTTCTCCAGTTTTGAGTCTAAGTTCACAGTCTTTTTCTGCGTCTAGAGCAAAGCTTAGACATTGTGAAAGTTTCTTTTTATTGATTTTTTCTAAAATTTTGGGTCTTCTAGACAATTCTTGAAGCTCTGTTTTTAACTCTTCATCTGTGTTTGGATCTAAACTGATGATAAAATATAAATCCTGTGCGAGTTTCTTGAATGGAGCGCTCAAGTTTGATAAATCTTCCACGGCCTGAGCTCTAGAGAAAGTGTCTATTTTGGTATTTAAAGCAATGGATAAATAAATGGAAGATGCATACTCTTTTTTTTCTACGCTCAAACGTTCCGCGGCATTTGATCTTAAATAAGGTTCTTTTTCGTCATTGAGTCCAAAATTTAAATATTCAATAATTTTCTCCTGTGATAAAGCCATAGAATCTTTTGATGGGGGCTTCTGATAAATAAGCTCTTTTTCTAAATTTGTAGAATATGTTGGAGATAAAGACGTAAATAAATTTAAATATTCAATAATTTCTTCTTTTGATAACGGCATAGAATCATTTACGCAAGATTCTTGATCCAAAAATGTTTCTTCTATATTTGTGGAATATAGTGGAAATAAAGACGCAACTAGAGCGATTAGGAATAGAATTTTTCCCAAATAATTCATTTTTACGCTCCGCCAACGGTCATTTTTGGGATCATGAAGCTTGGAGAGTGGATTCCTCCTTTACTTTCAAAATCATTTCCTAAAATAAGAGTTGAAAAAATTTCTCTCAAATGTCCGCCAAGGGTTGCTTCGTGGATGGGGGTTGTGATTCTCCCATTTTCAATTAAAAAGCCTTCTGCGCCTGAACTGAAATCTCCCGTGATAGAACTTCCCCCTTCGCCCATGAGATCTGTGACGTAAAATCCTAAAGTGATGTCGCGCATGAGGTCGTCTAAATTATGAAGATTTCCTTGAATCTGAATATTTGTCGTTGAGGGAAAAGAGGGGCCGCTTAAAGAACGAGATGAATGTCCCGTGGTTTTAAGCCCAAGTTTTACGGCCGAGGTATGGTCTAAAATCCACGTTTTTAAAATACCGTCCGCGATAATTTCAAGATCTTTCCCAATCACGCCTTCATCGTCAAAGGGTCTTGACCCAATTTTTCCCTCCAGAAAGGGAGCATCGGTCATGAAAAAGCCTTTGGGGAAAAGAGATTTGTGAAGATCTTCTTTCAAAAAGGAAGTTTTTTGTGCAATACTCTTGCCGTTGATTGCTCTTAAAAAAGACCTGAAAACTTGCTTTCCAACATGTTTATCAAAGATTATAGGAATTTCCCCTGTTTTGATTTTTCCAGACCCCAGTTTTCCAAGGGCTTTACGGGCAGCTTTTTCGCCAATCTCTTTTGCCTGACGTAATTGGTTGAAAAACAATACGGTGTCATAATCATAATCTGTTTTCATGTTTTCGCCTTCACCCGCGACCACACTGACCATGGTTGAGAAAAAGGATTTTTGATATTGTCCTGAAAAACCGTTGGAAGAAACAATTATTTTATTTGAAACTGCGCTTTGTGAAGAGGCTCCATCGGAATTTGTGATGCCATGGGTCGAAAGCGCGGCGTCTTCTGTTTCTTTTGCGATTTGGAATAAATCTGTAATAGAAGGGTTTGATGGGTCAAAATAGCGATCATCATGGATAAAGTCTTTTGAGAATCCCTCTTGAATCAGACGTGCCAAAGGATCTTCGGGTAAATATTTGACGATTTCAATGGCTGCTTCTATCTGTTTTTTTAAAGAAGACGGCGCGACGTCTGATGTTGACACAAAAACTTGCCGTTTGTTTTGAATCACTCGAATCCCAACATCCAACGCATCGGACGTTTGTGCGATTTCAAGTTTTTGTAATCTACATCCAACTTTAACAGAAGTATTCGCCTGGCACATAATTTCAATTTCATCTGCGCCTTTTTGTTGTCCAAATCCTGCAAGTTCTCTCAAAAGATCAATCATTTGTTGTTATCCATTTATTTCATTTTTAAGTCTAATATAAGATTTAACGGCTTTAACGCCCTTAATTGTTCTTGCCAGCGTGAGAGCTTTATCTAATTCACGTTGATCTGACGCAACACCGAGCAAGTATACGATTCCCTCTACAGTGAAAACCGTGAATTTCGTAGAGGAGAGTCCTTTTTCAAAAATAAAAGCATTGCGAATTTGAAGGCTAATCCATGCGTCTTGCGTGTAAGATCCCCAGCTATATTCTCCAACTTTAATTTCATCAATGATTTCTAAGACCCCATCAGCTTTCCAGGCAAGATCAATCGCCTCAATATGATCTTGCGGAGATTCAACATTTCCTACAATCAGCACACGTCTTTGATCAACGGTGATGTTGAGATTTTTATAAAAATCTTTTTTTGTTTCAAACCATAGGTATTCAATTTGTCCTTTAATGTTTGAATCACTAAATGTTTCGCTGATTCCTCTTTCTAAGGGGGCACATCCTGCAAGGACAAAAAATATCAGGGTCAACAAGCTTAATTTTTTTAACATTCTTCTAATCCTTCTTTGCGTTTTCTATTTAGCCTCCATAATGCTAAAATCAGAAAAAAAATGCAATCTTTTACTTAAAGAAGATGACAGGATATACATTCATCCTTGCGTCCTGAGTTTCCCTTGAGTATGATGATTTTCATGCCGAATAAAAAAACAGGGGGTTTTATGAAAAAAATTGGAGTTTTAACGAGTGGGGGAGACTGTGCGGGGCTCAATGCTGCCATTCGCGGCGTTGTTTTGCATGCGAGCCATCATTATGGATGCACAGTTTACGGCATTCGCCAGGGAACGCATGGACTTATTCATCGCCCAGTGTTGGCTGATATTTTAGATCCAAAAGATATGAATGACGATGTTTTGCGTAAGGGGGGCACATTTTTAGGCACCATTAATAAAGGGAATCCATTTCATTTCCCCATGAAAGATGGAACATACCAGGATATTAGCCAAACCGTGATTGATGGATTTCATGCGCTTGGACTCGATGGTCTGATTGGAATTGGAGGGGACGGCAGCACGGCAATTTTACAAAAAATTTCAAAGGCAGGAAACATTCCTTTTGTTGCAATTCCTAAAACAATTGATGACGATATTGGCTCAACCGACCATTCCATTGGGTTTTTAACTGCCCTTGATGTGGCAACGGATTCTCTCGATCGGCTTCATCCAACGGCGCAAAGTCATAACAGAGTGATGATTTTGGAAGTGATGGGCCGGGATGCGGGGCATATTGCCCTAAATTGCGGTATTGCAGGGGGGGCGGACATGATTTTACTTCCTGAAATTCCCTATAAAATTGATGCGATTGCTGCGTTTTTAAAGAATAAGACCTCAGCGATTATTGTTGTGGCAGAAGCTGCGGAAAGGGAATCTGGTGAAAAATCAACTGTCAAAAATGAACTTGGGAATGTGACCCGGTATGCAGGGATTGGGGATTATTTATCAAGGGAACTGTCTGGAAAAATTAGTGCTGAAATTCGCGTGACCGTTTTAGGGCATATACAAAGGGGAGGGAGCCCCTGCGCAAAAGATCGTATTTTTGCCTCTGCCTTTGGCGTTCATGCGGTCGATACGCTGCTTGCTGGCAGAACGGATCGTTTGGTGGTCTGGAGTGGTGGTGAGGTGAAAGACATCTCCATTAATGATGGTATTGGTATTTATCGATCCGTTGATATTCATGGATCTTTGGTGCGTACGGCAAGAGGTCTTGGGATTTCCTTTGGGGAGGAAAATGTTTAGTCGTTCATATATTCTTGTCAGTGGCAATGACCGTTATACTTTTTTAAATGGCCTGATGACCAATGATGCCTTAAAACTTGAATCTGGATCCCCGTTATTCGCCGCATTTTTAAACGCCTCAGGTAGGTTCCTTTTTGATGCATTTTTAGCGGAAAAAGACGGGTTTATTGTGATTGATGTGGACAAAAATATGCGTGATGATCTTTTTACACACTTGTCTCGTTATAAATTGCGCGCAAAAGTTATTTTAGAAAAACAAGATGAATCTCCGTTTGAATTTTTATGGCCAGAACCTTTTTCAAAAACCATGCCTCACCAAGAGCGTATTCAAAAAGGTCTTCCTTTTGGCCTGATCGACGTTATCCCGGAAAAAGGATTTATTCTTGAATGTGGATACGATGAACTTGGTGCCATTGATTGGCAAAAAGGTTGTTATTTAGGGCAAGAGTTGGTTGCAAAAACAAAATATCGTGGGGAGCTTCGAAAAAAACTCATGTGCATCACTTTTGACGGCCTTTTAGAATCTGGAATCATCACAACAAAAGATTCAAACGAGGCTGGGGATATGCGCTCTATTGCGGAAAACTGCGCCTTGGCAATGATTCGTTTAGAATTTATTCACCAGGATCTTTTTGTTGGTGAAAAACAGATTAGGCTTGCCCAAAGATCAAAACCCTCTCCACATGAGAAAGATCTTTTTTAATTTTAAGGAGCTTAAAGTTTTTAAAAATCTCAATAACGTCTTGTGCCTGACCAAACCCAATTTCAAGGGTGATGATCCCACCAGGGTTTAGAAAATCTCCAGCATTTTGGGCAATAGATTCATAACACTCAAGTCCGTTTTCACCGCCATCTAATGCCAGATGTGGATCATAATTTTTGACGTTTTCATTTAACGTTTCAATTTCTTGAGTTGAAATATAGGGGGGGTTGGAGATGATTAAATCATATTTTCCTTCTACATTTTCAAACCAGGAAGACTGGATCAGCGTTAACCTTTTTTCTAAAAAGTGATTGGACATGTTGCCTTTTGCGACATTTAAAGCCAATGGCGAAATATCTACGCCCACTCCATGACTTTGTGTATATTCATGCAGCAAAGAGATAATAATGCATCCACTTCCCACGCCAAGCTCAAGAAAGCGATATTTGTGTTCTTTGGGAAGTGCCTCTAGAACCCCTTCAATAAGTGTTTCTGTGTCTTGTCTGGGGTCAAGGGTATCTTTTGTGACTTTAAACTCTAAACTCCAGAATTCGCGTTTTCCAATGATTTTTGATAAAGGTTCTCCCAGATTATGCCTTTTGACCGCATCGTTTAAGACTTCGATATCCCTTTGAGTTAAGGTGCTTTCCACATTGCGCAGATATTCTTCTTTGGAAATACCTAAAATTCCGCATAAAAGATATTTCGCTTCTTCTTTTTGGATCAGCGTTGTCAGAATGTGCGCGTAAGCCGCCTTTAAATTCATTCGTCAAATTCAGCGAGTTTTTGCGCAGTATCGTGAGCAATCATAGGTTCTATGATTTCATCAAGGGCGTATCCATCCATGACAAGATCAATTTTATATAAGGTGAGGTTAATGCGGTGATCCGTGACGCGTCCTTGGGGGAAATTATAGGTGCGAATGCGTTCAGAGCGATCTCCGCTGCCGACTTGATTTTTTCGATTAGCAGCACGCTCTGCATCGATTTTGGAACGCTCTAAATCATAGAGGCGAGAACGTAAGACTCGTAGGGCTTTAGCTTTGTTTTTGTGCTGGGATTTTTCATCCTGTTGCTGTACCACAAGTCCTGTGGGAAGGTGGGTGATGCGTACGGCGCTGTCGGTTGTATTGACCGATTGTCCTCCAGGACCACTGGATCTAAAAACATCAATGCGAATATCTTTTTCTTCAATATTGATATCGACTTCCTCGGCTTCGGGTAAAACAGCAATCGTTGCAGCGGATGTGTGAATACGCCCGCTTGCCTCTGTTTCGGGTACGCGTTGAACGCGGTGTACGCCAGATTCAAATTTTAGCCTTGCAAACGCGCCGCGCCCTGTGATGGAGACGGTTGCTTCTTTAATCCCTCCAAGTTCTGTAGAGTTTTCGGAAAGAAGCTCAAATTTCCAGCCTTTAATTTCAGTATACCTTTGATACATGCGTAGCAAACTGGCGCCAAAAAGAGCGGCTTCATCCCCTCCGGTACCTGCGCGGACTTCTAAAATAACGTTTTTCTCATCGGCTGCATCTTTGGGTAAAAGGGCGACTTGAATATTTTGATATAAATTTTCAATTCGCCCTTCCAATTCTTGAACTTCGCTATAGGCGATTTCTTTCATTTCAGGATCGTTTAAAAGACCTTGAGCCTCTAACTTTTGAGCAAGCACTGCTTTTACTTCCAAAATCAGCTCTGACACAGGCGTGATATCAGAATATTCTTTAGAAAGTTTCACAAAAGTCGCAGGGTCTGAACCTGCGCCTTCTGCAAGAATCGCGCTTAAAGACTCGTGTCTTTCCAAAATAGTTTGAAGTCTTGATTCAAAAGCTGCTTTTACATTCAATTGTTACGTCCAAATTAAGTGTTGATTAAAGAAATACTTATACAAGATTCTGCTTGTTTTGGAAAGTTTTTTCTAAAAAACACTTTTCAATATTTAATCAGCGATTTTTTCCATTACATAACCAGTATTTTCGATGATGTCCCAAGCTTTGGTGAATCCATATTCTTTAGCTGTTTTTGCCTCAAAATATGCATATGAAGCTCTGTACATCTCAGCATCTGAATTTGGATGGCTGAGTTCTTTACCTAAATTATTCTTTTGAAGAAGACTGGAAAAACATGCGGCTCTTCCAGAATATCTAGATATCTGGTCTAATGGTTCTTGAATTTTCAATTCAGGCTGTGGTGTATAACCCATCAGAGCTTCAAAAGCATATGACGCAAACATCCATTCATAAGAATATTCTTCGAAACCGTGTTGATTATACAAAAAATAGATCTTTAAAGCAGCCTTTTTATTTTGTCTCAAAGGAAAACGTATCGGGTCCATATGTGTTGCAAGTCCAGCATTTTGCGCAAAAATGTCATAAATCTCATGCAAATTTTCCCAATCAACTGAGAAAAGGAGTTCTTGAGGAGTGAATTTGGTTATTCTATCTCTGTTTACGGCAAATAATGTAGCTATTTCCTGATGCGTTGGCATTTTATTAGAGGATTTTGATGAATTACTTTCGTTTGATGTTTCTGATTCTGCTCGTTTACGTTTTTTTTCACGATTAAATTCATTGGCCAAATCGCGTGCATTCAATGGATCACGGCTTCCTATTTCTGCATTTGATAAATCATTTGATGACCCAAAAATAGGCGTTAGATTGATTATTGTGATAATAAAAAATAATATTCTCATGTGTAAGTTCCTTCATAAATTGAAATTGTTTCTAAGCAACCAATAATTCATAGAGGGACGTATAACAAAAAAATAGCATGCTTCTTCAACCTGAACAATAGCCAGATTTTAAAACACGCAAATATATTATTTGAGTGCCATAGGTTCCCTTGTGATTTTATTATTGATAATCTTCTTGAGTTCCTTATAATGATTTTTCCAGAAAAATGCAATGAAAATCTGTTTGTTTTTAGATTTAATTTGGAATGTTTTTTTGTTAACTCATTCTTAATACATTAATGAAAATAATAACTTGCAAAATTTGTTTATAGGTCATAACCTCTGCTCAAGTTTTATAATAATTAATAACAAGGAGTAAAAGCCTTATGGTCCCAATCATTACACGCGGTATTGCTATTGCAACTGCAGTTTTATGTGTTTCTTATTTCGCAGGAGTTTTTAGTCCTTCACGAAAAACAAATGATATTCATGATCCGATGAGAAAAGGGATTGAGCTCTCTATGACCTGTGGTGGCAAAGGTAAGCAGTTTGAAGAATGCGTTAAAAGTGTCAAGGAATGGGAAGAAAAAACTGGTAATAAAGTGAACCTGGTCTCTGTTCCCGCAGAAGCCAATGAAAAACTCGCACTTTATCAACAATTTTTGGCTGCAAAATCAAAAAATTTGGACATTTATCTGATCGATGTGATCTGGCCATCTCTTCTTGCAAACCATTTAGAAGACTTATCGAATTTTATTCCAGAGGAAGAAAAAAGTGCTCATTTTGAACATATTATCCAAAACAATACGGTTAATGGCGCTTTGGTTGCAATGCCTTTATATACAGAAGTCGGGGTTCTTTATTACAGAAAAGATCTTCTTGAAAAGTATAGTCTAAATGTTCCCCAAACTTGGGAAGAGCTGACAGAAACCTCTTTAAAGATTCAAACTGCTGAAAGAAAAACTCAAAAAAAGAAAATGTGGGGATATATCTTTCAAGGGAAAGCAGCTGAAGGCCTAACAGTCAACGGCCTCGAGTGGCTTGCAAGTTATGGGAGTCCTTTAATATTATTAGAAAACGGGAAAGTTTCTTTGAACACGACACAAGCAAAAAAAGCTCTAAAGGTTGTTTCCAGTTGGATTGGACGCATTTCTCCAGAAGGCGTACTCAATTATAATGAAGAAGATGGAAGAGGTGTTTTTCAATCCTCTAACGCGGTATTTTTACGTAGCTGGGCCTCTGTTTGGGGTCTTGTAAATGCCCAAGATAGCCAAATCAAAGGCTTGGTCGGTATTACGGCCCTTCCTAAAGGTGGAGTAGATGGAAAGCACACCAATATGCTTGGAGGTCAACAACTTGCTGTTTCAAAATATTCTGAGCATAAAGCAGAAGCGATCAGCTTAATTCGGCATTTGACCGGTGCGAAAGAACAAAAGAGAAAGGCTTTATCCGCAAGCTTTTTGCCAACCCATCCGGCTCTTTATTCTGATACAGAAATTCTTGATAAACATCCACATTTTGCAGAAATTTATCCGCTTTTTGAATCGTCTATCATGAGACCTGCCCGGCAAATTGGTTTAAAATATTCCCAGGTGAGTAAAGAATTTTTTATGACTCTTCATGAGATTTTAGCCAAAAAGGGCGAAAAAATTGAAGGGAAACTGCAAGACTTAAACAACAAAATTTCTGAGATTTTAGAGCCATCAAGCAAATAGGATCGCACGTATGAAAACAGTAAAATCAACACTCTCTTATGAAAGGCAAAAATCTTCTCTCTTCTTTGTTGCACCATTGATTGTGACGTTGCTGATTATTGCTGGATTTCCCCTTTTGACCACACTATATTATGCCTTTACAGATGCGCATCTTTCCGATCTTTCCCAGGCAAAATTTATAGGTCTTGGAAATTACAAAAAAATCTTGAGCGATTCAAACTGGTGGTCATCCGTCTATAATACCTTTTTATTTACTTTGGTTTCTGTTCTCCTTGAAACGATACTTGGAATTATTATTGCGCTTGCGTTGAATAAACATTTTAGGGGACGTGGTTTGGTGCGGGCCATTGTTTTTATTCCCTGGGCCATTCCAACGATTGTCTCCGCAAGACTCTGGGGATGGATGTATCACGATGTTTATGGCATACTCAATGAGATCGTCAAGTTTGTGGGGCTGACGGATCATCCTCTGGCCTGGACAGCGTCCCCCAATCTTGTTATGATATCTGTTATTATTGTAGATGTATGGAAAACAACGCCGATCATGACAATGATGATCCTGGCGGGGCTTCAATTGATTCCACAAGAATGTTATGAGGCAGCAAAGATTGATGGGATTCATCCAGTGCGTGTATTTTTTAGGGTTACACTTCCTTTACTTAAATCAACATTATTGGTTGCCATGATTTTAAGAACGTTAGATGCTTTGCGTGTGTTTGATTTGATTTATGTGTTAACGCCCAATAACTCAAGAACAATTTCCATGTCTGTGTATGCGCATCAAAACCTTTTTACGTTTCAAGAAACCGGTATTGGTTCTGCGGCAGCAAGTTTGTTGTTTTTGATTGTATTATCGATTACCTTTATTTATCTATTTGTTGGAAAAAAGATGGCCGCCTATGAATCACATTAATTATTATCGTTTCAAGAAAAAGTTTTCTGCGCTCATGTTTGGAGTGCTATTATTATGTATTATTACATTTGCAGCATTTCCTTTTGTGTGGGCGATTGTGACGTCTTTAAAAACAGGGTCTGATCTTTTTACACCCGAGATTGTTTTCTCAAAACTCACCTTGAAAAATTATAAAGCCATTTTTACGGAGCAACCCTTTGGTGAGAATATTCTCAATTCACTCTCTGTTGCTGTGGCAACTGTTTTGGTGTCTTTATTAATCGCATTTAGCGCGGCTTTTGCCTTAGGGAGAATCGATTTTCGTGGGAAAAAGACTTTGCTGATTATGGTGCTTGCTGTTTCTATGTTTCCCCAAATTGCGATTCTTTCTGGCATGTTTGAACTGATTCGCAGCATTGGGTTTTACGATCAACTCTATGGACTTGTGTTTGCGTATCTTGCGCTTGTTCTCCCGTATACAACTTGGATTTTGACAAATTTCATGCGTCAAGTTCCCAAAGAAATTGAAGAAGCTGCCATTGTTGATGGGGCATCGTCATTCCAAATCATGACGCATATTTTTATGCCGCTGTTGCTCCCTGCTTTGGTGACAACTGGGCTTCTTTCTTTTGTGACCGCATGGAATGAATTCTTATTTGCTCTGACCTTGACTCTCTCGTCGAATATGCGTACAGTTCCAGTTGCGATTGCTTTGATGAGCGGCGCAAGTGAATTTGAGCTTCCCTGGGGGAATATTATGGCAGCTTCTGTGATCGTGACTCTCCCTCTGGTTTGTCTGATGCTCATATTTCAAAGAAAAATAATTTCTGGTCTCACATCAGGTGCAGTAAAAGGATAAATTGATGGCAAAGCTGAGTATTCAAAACTTAAGTAAAAATTTTGGTAAAGTCGAAATTCTTCGAAATATAGATCTTGAAATAGAAGACAACGAGTTCGTCGTTTTTGTGGGGCCCTCAGGATGTGGAAAATCAACTCTTTTAAGGCTCATTGCAGGGCTTGAAGATTCTTCTAGCGGCGATATTCTCATTAATGATGAGATTGTCACCGATTTGCCTCCTTCAAAAAGAGGAATTGCCATGGTCTTTCAATCCTACGCCCTTTACCCCCATATGACAGCCTATGAAAATATGGCTTTTGGCCTAAAAATTGCTAAAAACTCAAAACAAGATATTGAGGAAAAAGTCAAAAAAGCGGCAGCTATTTTGCAACTTGAACAGTTACTTGAACGTAAACCAAAAGAGCTTTCAGGGGGCCAAAGACAACGTGTGGCCATTGGGCGTGCCATTGTGCGCAATCCACAGGTTTTTCTCTTTGATGAACCTTTATCGAACTTAGATGCTTCCTTGCGTATTCAAATGCGTATGGAAATTGCAAAACTGAAAGAAACCCTTCAAACGACCATGATTTATGTGACCCATGATCAAACAGAGGCGATGACATTGGCGGATAAAATCGTTGTTTTAAGGCAAGGTGTGATCGAACAAATTGGATCACCCCTTCATCTTTATCATCACCCACGAAATCTGTTTGTAGCTGGATTTATTGGCTCTCCTTCAATGAACTTTATTAAATCGAAAATTACAGACTTGCAAAATGATCATGTTGAAGTTGAGTTTGTCAAAATGGGTAAGGTCAAAATCCCCTTAAAATGTCCTGAAAACGGATGGGATGTGAAAGTTAAAGATTCGGTGACCTTGGGTGTTCGCCCTGAGCATTTTATTTTGACAGAAACGGGACCTTTTAAGGGGAAAATTGTTTTAATTGAGCGTTTGGGGAGTGAAACTTATCTTTATGTGGATATTAAAACACAAGGCCCAATTCTTATCCGCACAGAAGGAAATCAGGTTTTTAAAGTAGGGCAAACTCTGCATTTTGATATTCATAAGCCCGAGTGTCATATTTTTGATGAAAATGAGCTTTCTTTTGAAAGACTTCCGTTGAAGCAAAAGATTAAGAAGGCTTAAAATAGTCCATTTTATTTTCAACATTTAGCCATTCATCCGCGTCCGCTGGAGGATCTTTCCTTGCCGTAATACGTGGCCACTGGGAGGAATATTTTTCATTAAATTCCACCCATTCTTCCATTCCGCCTTGCGTGTCTGCAACAATGGCAGCGGCGGGGCACTCTGCTTCGCAAACGCCGCAATCAATACATTCTTTAGGATTGATCACAAGCATGTTGTCTCCCTCGTAAAAACAGTCTACAGGGCAAACTTCGACGCAGTCGGTATACTTACAGTTTATGCAGGCGCTGGTGACAACATACGTCATAAGGCAAGCCTTTTTACAATATGATCATAAGATTCAATGCGATCAATTGGACCAAGGGCTGTAAATGTCGGCTTTGAGGCAAGCATATTTTTCAAAACAACAGAAATGGATTCCAGGTCAACGGCATCAATTTTTGATTTTAACTCTTCTAAAGATAAAATTTTATTAAAATGAATGAGCTGCATGGCCCTGGATTCAGCCCTTGCGGAGGAGCTTTCCATGGCCATCATCAATGAGGATTTGAGTTGATTTTTGGCCTTACGCAGTTCATCTTCTCCAATTTTTCCCAGCGCACCGAGTAAAGTATCACAGATAACGGGCATCACTTCACCGGCTGTCTCTTCCCCTGAGCTTGCATATACACTAAAAATCCCGGTTTCTTGGAAAGCAGCTGAAGAGGCAAAGATACTATACACAAGCCCACGTTTTTCACGGACTTCCTGAAAAAGCCTTGACGACATGCCACCCCCAAGAATGGTTGATAAAATAACACTGGGATAGTAATCCTTGGCACTGGATGCAAATCCTTCAAATCCAAGAAGCATATGGGCCTGTTCTAACTTCTTATTTTTGCGAAAATCGGCAGCTTGGTAAACAATTTTTTCCTGAGGTAAATGAGGGGTATTGATGTCTTTTTGAAAATAATTTTCACATAATTCTTTTATTTCGAGGGGATTGATATTGCCCGATACAGAAAGAATCATTTTATCGCAGCTATAGTTCTTCCTCATGTACCCCTGAATCATGGGAGCCGTAAAAGACTTTATGGTTTCTTCTGTGCCCAGAATTGACCTTCCAAAGCTTGTGTTGCCAAAGGCGGCTTCATGGAAATAATCAAATACAATATCATCGGGCGTATCTATGGTTTGATAAAGTTCTTGCAAAATAACTGTGCGTTCTTTTTCAAATTCTTCCACAGAAAAAGCTGAATTAAAGAGAATATCGCAGAGGATTTCAAATCCTTTCTCAACATCATTTTTAAGCATTTTGACATAATACGCCGTATTTTCCCTTGATGTATAGGCATTTAAATATCCTCCAAGGGATTCGATTTCATCGGCAATCTGTCTTGCGCTGCGTGTATGCGTTCCTTTAAACGCCATATGCTCTAAAAAGTGAGAGGCCCCGTTTAATTCTTTTGATTCGTTTTTTGCGCCGACATTGACCCATACTCCCAAAGAAACTGTTTCAATATGGGGCATGGTATCTGTGACGATACGCATACCATGATTTAAAGTTGAAATTTCTACCATTTTTTATGTTCATCTTTCTAAAATAATAAAGCCCGCATCATCCATGCTGGCCAATAGTTTTGTATTATACCATTCGCTCTCTCCCTGGGCCCTGCCAGAACTTTTAACGAACAATACGCCTTTTTCTCCAGGAAGCATAGGTTTTAATGTTTCTGATTCTAAAATTTTTGCGCATGTCCCTGGGATAGATTGCCCTACAGTGCCCCATTTATTGGCGATTTGTGCGATGCCAGATTCTATGTAGTTTTTATGATTTAAACTTACAAACCCTGCAAGTTCAGGAACTGAAAAACCTTCTAAAATTTCAATACCGAATTTATCCTGAAAAGCTTTCATTTCATCCACATTCATCCCTCCATCCAAGACAATGGCATATCTTAAGGATTTTATTTGCGAAGGCGTTGCTTCAAGGAAAAGTTTTTTATAACTTGTGGAAGATCCAATGATAAAAGTGACCTGTAGATCTTGAATAACTTCTCCTGTGATATCTTTTTCTTGTCCATACACCACATGAAGTCTTGAAAAAAGAGGGAGCCAAAGCCCCAAAATAAGCCCATCTATCGTGTCAAAAGGAAGTGATGCAAAAAGAAGGCCACTTGGCCCATTAAAGAAAATATGATTTAAGCTCTGTGTTTGAGACAAAATATTTGAGTTGCTAAAGACTAAAGGAGTCCCATCATCTTTAAAGAGAATTAAAACAGGTCTGCTGGGTGAAAAGTGACGATTGCAGAGTAACCAAAATGAAAATTTGGCAGGCAATAACAAAAACAATACCCCTGAGAAAAAAGCTTTGACTCTCGATGTCACCTTGGGTATTTTTTCTAAAACGATCGAGTTTTCAAAATGATGACTTTCACTTTTGGTTGTAATCACCGTATGTGTATCTACACGTTTGAGTTTGTCCTTTAACGAACCTAATGACTCATGGAAGTTTAAATTCACGGCAGTTTTTCCTGAGAAATTAAGGGCAATATTGACAATTGCCTTTTGCAAATTATCTTCTAAATAAATTGCAACTCTTTCATCTTGAACGTTTTTTCTTAAATAAGAAGCAAGCGTTAAACTGCGGATGATGAGTCTACCATAGCTGATCGATTTTCGACTCCAATCGCCCAAAATTTCTTTAAACCAATAAAGACGGGCAATTTCAATCAATTGCATCCCCAAAGGAATGTCATTTTTACGTCTTCCTTCGGCTGCTTTTGCCCCAAGTTCAGCAATTGTTTGGCGCAGTTCCCATTTTTTTGTGCTCGCTGGTAAATGCTCTCCAAAACAAATTGTAATATCAAGTCTTTTCCAAGATGGAATTTTAAAAAAGTATTTTCCCTTTTCAAAACTAAAAATACTCCACCACAATCCATCTAGATAAATAGGAACAATGGGGATATCTTTTGGAATATTTTCCACAATTTTCTCAAACCCCCGTTTAAAGGGGAGCATATTTCCTGTGTGCGTAAGTTGCCCTTCTGCAAAAATGCACACGATCTCATTTTTTAAAAGAGTGTTCCTGGCTCTTTCAATACTTTTAGCCAAATCTTTTCCAGAACGCACAGGGATGCTTTTGAGCTTTTTGAATAACCAATTTAAAAATCTAATTTTAAAAAGTTCACCATAAATGAGGAAACGAATACTTTTACTAATACATGCGCTGACCAAAATTCCATCAATATAAGAAACGTGATTTGCAACAAGCAGGGCAGGGCCATTCAGGGGAACATTTTCCCGGCCAATAACGCGGATACGGTAAAATGCGTTGACCAAACACCACAGCACAAAGCGAATCAGAAAAAGAGGCATCAGTTTTATAATATAAAGACCAACAAGCAATGTGCTTATCCCGCTGATGAGGAAAATTTCAGTAGACGACCAATTAAAAACGCCATTGAGGAGGTAATAAATACCAAACCCTGCCAAAGCACCGCATGTATCAAAAAAGTTTTGTGTGGCCATAATGCGGCCTCTGTTGCCTTCTGATGATCTGCTTTGTATGAATGATTTTAAGGGAATAATAAAAAACCCACCAAAAAATCCAATGAATGTTAGAGCAGGTGCCGTATAAAAATAATTGGGAGCGACAAAATAGACCAAAATAGAGCCAAATCCAATCCCTAATGCTCCTAAAGGCATCAGCCCCAGTTCTACCTTGTCACCCGATAGAAACCCTGCCATCGCACTTCCAGAGCCAAGGCCAATTGCAAGGCATGCGGGAAGGAGAGCAGTGTAAAAATCTATAATATCAACGTTTGGATAATTGAAGTAAATTGCAAAAAAGGATTGGACACCAAAAAAATCTTGAATAACAAGACTTTGTTTTCCTAATATCAAAATATTTGTGTAAAATAAGGCAGCGGTAATTGAAAACCAAAATGAGCCGTAAAAACTTGTACGTAAGACAAGGCTTTTCTTCAATTTCTTGATGCCTTGCCCAATATCATGCCAAGGATTCCAAGGGAAATTCTCGAGACTTTTTCTAGGATTTGTATCGGTAATAAAATAGCTAGACCACCATCCCAATGCGCCAAAAGTCACCAAAACATAGGAAATAGGGAGTGTATTCTCTTTCCACACAGAAGAAAAGATGCCCGCAATCATCATGCCTATGATCGTGCCGATAAAGTTCCCCATTTGAACCAATCCATTGGCCCTGGAAAGTTGATGGGGAGAGGTAATTTCAGCAATGATGCCATCTTTTGCAGGCAACATAAACGCTGATTTGGTCATGATGATAAAAAGTGTCACAAGGGTGAAATAAAAATCTCTGCTGTAAAGTGAGAAGCACACCAGAAAAAGAATGAAGAATTCACTCATTTTTGAGACAATCAGAACTCTCTTTTTTGAATAACGGTCAGCAAGATACCCTCCCCATCCCACAAATAAGAGAAATGGAAGAACAAAAACGCCGCTAATAATGGGAATTTTGGCTTTCTCGTCTAATCCTTCTGCGAAGAAATATAGAGCCAAAAAAGCCAACGTCATTTTATAGATATTATCTGTTAAAACTGCCAAAAATTCCGCTAAAATATAAGCCCTGAAGCCTTTTTGACTCCATAAGTTTTTGTACGTTAAATTCTTATCCTCCACAATGAGCCTTTCATTTTTCTAAAATAATAAAACCTGCTTCATCCATCATAGCAAATAATTTTGTGTTATACCACTGGCTTCCTCCTTGGGCACGACCTGGGCTTTTTACGAATAAAATTCCTTTTTCACCTGGTAATAATGCCTCAAACGTCTCTGGGCTTAGGATTTTAGCGCATGTTCCGGGAATGGGTTGTCCAACAGTCCCCACTTTATTTGCGATCTGTTCTACCCCTTCTCCAGTATAATTTTTATGATTTAAGCTAAAAAAGCCAGAAAGTTCCGGAATAGAATATCCTCCTAAGAGTTCCACACCAAATTTAGCTTTAAAATTTTCAATTTCATCAGACTTCATGGGGTCATCTAAGACAATTGCATATTGCAAAGAACTCAGTTGAAAGGGCTTTGCTTCATCAAAAAGCATTCTATAACTTTTCCCAGAGGTAATTAAGAAGGTTACCTGTGATTCTTGAATACATTTTCCCGTAATATCTTTTTCTTCGCCATACACCACTTGAAGGCCTGAAAAAAGCGGCAGCCAAAGACCCAAGATCAGGCCATCAATTGTATTGAAAGGAAGGGACGCAAAAAGTAAATCATTGCGCCCATTAAAGAAAATATGATTCAGGCTTTGCGTTTGCGCTAAAATGTTCGAGTTGGTAAACAGTAAAGGTGTCAGCTCATCTTTAAAAACCATAGCCACGGGTGTATTTGCAACGGCATTATAATCACATAACAATCTAAAGGACCATCTTGCAGGTAAAATGAGGAACATTGCCGCATAAACAATGGATTTGAGTCTCGAGACGACTTTAGGAATTTTTTCTAAAAGCAAAGGATTTTCAAAATTTTCTCCAGCATATGTTTTCATGGTGATGACGGTCTTCGTTCCAATGAAATTTAATTTTGTTTTTATAGAAGAAATCGGTTCATTCATATCTAAGTTAATCGCTATTTTTCCTGAAAAATTCAGAGCAATATTGACAATTGCTTTTTGTAAATTATCTTCTAAATAAACCCCAACTTTTTCATCTTTAATGTTTTTGCGAATATAAGAAGCAAGGGTTAAACTGCGAATAATGAGTCTGCCATAACTGATTGATTTTCGGCCTAAATCTCCTAAAATATCTTTAAACCAATTCAAACGTCCAATTTGAATCAATTGCATTCCTAAGGGAATATCATTTTTGCGTCTTCCTTCAACAGCTTTGGTCCCGAGTTCTAAAATCTCTTGTCGCAGTTCCCAGGCTTTTGTGCTTGAAGGTAATGGTGCACCAAAACAAACGGTGATGTCTAATCTTTTCCATGAAGGCCATTTAAAAAAGAATTTTCCTTTTTCAAAACTAAAAATGCTCCACCATAAACCATCTAGATAAATGGGAATAATGGGTGTATCTTTAGGCAGATCTTCAACGATCTTTTCAAATCCTCTTTTAAAGGGAAGCATATTCCCTGTACGTGTCAGCTGCCCTTCGGCAAAAATTCCAACGATTTCATTCTTCAAAAGACCGGATCTTGCTCTTTCAATGCTTTTTGCTAAATCCTTGCCAGAACGCACCGGGATAATGCGCAGTTTTTGGAAGAGCCAATTTAAGGGCTTGATGTTAAAAAATCCTCCATAGACCAAAAAACGAATATTTTTACTCACGCAGGCGCTGACCAAAATTCCATCGATATAAGAAACGTGATTTGCAACAAGCAGGGCAGGGCCGTCTAAGGGAACGTTTTCACGCCCTATGACGCGAACGCGATAAAATGTATGCACCAAAACCCATAGGACAAAACGGATGAGAAAAATGGGCATAAGCCTGACCACATAAATTCCAACGAGTAATGTACTGATGCCAACAATCATAAAAATACGCGATGGTGAACAACCTAAATACCCACTCAGAACTGCATGTATCGCAACACCAAACAATATCCCCCAGGTGTCAAAAAAGCTCTGTGTTGCCATAATACGCCCCCGCTGGGATTCGAACGAACGGCTTTGCACAAAAGATTTCAAAGGGACAATAAAAAATCCACAAAAGAATCCAATCAGGGAGAGTGAAAGTACGGCATAAAAGTAACTTGGAGCTGCAAATGAAAGTAAAACAGCCCCTAAAGAAATACCAAGAGCACCTAAAGGAATTAACCCAAGTTCCACCTTATCGCCTGACAAAAATCCCGCCATACCGCTTCCATAACCGATTCCAAGAGCTAAAGATGTCTGGAGAAGAGCCGTGTAGAAGTCAACGATATTTACAATTGGGTAATTAAAGTAAGCTAAAGAAAACGCTTTAATACCAAAAAAATCTTCAATCATTAAGCTTTCTTTTCCAAGCATGAGTAAATTGATTTGGCATAAAGATGCGGTCATCCAAAACCAAAATGATCCACAAAAGCTGGTTCGAAGCATGCGACTTTGTCGTAATTTTTTGAATCCTTCACCAATGTCATACCAAGGATTTAGGGGGAAATTCCCCACACTTTTTACCGGATCAGTATGAACAATAAAATAACTTGCCCACCAGCCAAGGCCGCCAAGTGTAACTAAGATGATCGATATGGGAAGAGTATTAGCCCCCCAAATGGATGATACCGTTCCTGCAATGATCGTTCCAAAAATAACAGCAATAAACGTGGACATCTGCACCAACCCATTTGCCCTAGAAAGTTGATGAGGTGAGGTAATTTCAGCAATAATTCCGTCTTTTGCGGGCATAAGAAAGGCAGATTTACTCATAATGAGTAAAAATGTGATGATCGTGGAATAAAAATCTTTTAAATAAAGGGCGCCACAAATTAAAATAAGAATGAAAAATTCAATCATTTTTGACGTAATGATGACATTTCTTTTTGCATATCGATCTGCAAGATACCCTCCCCATCCTGAAAAAAATAAGAAGGGAACCATGAATAAACCGCTGATAATGGATATTTTAGCATTTTTACTCAACCCCTCTGCGATTAAATGTCCAGCTAGAAAAATGAGCGTCATTTTATATATATTCTCGGTCAAAATCGCCAAAAACTCAGCCCAAAGATAGGATTTAAAGCCTTTTTGCTTAAGCAAATTTTTATACGTTAAATTTTGATCTTCCATGGTTACCCTCTTATGATTTTAATCAATTGTTCAACATGATGAATGGGCGTTTGAGGTAAAATACCGTGCCCTAAGTTAAAAATAAATTTTCTATTTTTCATGATTTCTAAAATGCCCAGGGTCTCCCGAATCAACCTCTCTCCTCCTTCAATTAACGTTTCTGGAGATAGATTGCCCTGTAATAGGATATCTGATTGAAAATCAAGACTCTGATGGTGATCAACGCCGAGTCCATCAATTCCTGTGAAAGTATAGCTGTGCAGATTTTTAAATCCCTTTGGAAATCCAATGATTTTGATGTCAGGATATTTTGCTTTGAGGGATTCTACAATCTTGCGTGTGGGACTGATAATCCAGTCATTTTGATGTTCTTCCGGGACAACACTGCTCCAGGAATCAAAGATTTGAATGATATCTGCGCCGTGCTCAATCTGCTTTTCTAGATAAAAAATTGTGGCCTCTAGAACAAGATTTAAAAGATCATCAAAAGTTTTTTTATTTTCCTTTGCCCATTTTACAACAGAGTTCCAATCTTTTGTATGGGATGCGATCATATAGCATAAAACAGTCCACACGCCTCCTGCAAAACCAATCAAGCTTTTTGAAGGGGAAAGTTTAGAGCGCACACCTGAAACGGTTTCAAAAATAGGCGTGAGTTTTTCTTCTAAATGATCCAAAGAAAGATTTTCTAAGCTTCCAAGTTTAGGCCCCTCATTTTGTTCAAAGGTGAGTTTTTGTCCAAGGCCAAAGGGAATCATGAGAATATCTGAAAATAAAATAGCTGCGTCGAAATCAAAGCGGTTGATGGGTTGAAGAGATGCTTCTATTGCTAAATGGGGGCAGAGGCAAAAATCGACGAATGTTTTTGCTTTTGTGCGCAATTCTAAATATTCTGGTAAGTATCTCCCCGCTTGGCGCATCAGCCATAGGGGAGGTATGACTTGTGGAGATTCGAACGCTGATCTAAAGAGCGTCATGGGCAAAAGTCCCAATGATATTGCGCAAATCATCAATCCCCGTTCTTTTTTCCGAACTTGTGAGCAAAATCTCAGGATGGCAAGCAACGTGTTTTTTTGAAATCGCAAGAACGCTCTCATAAATCTCATTTAAGGCTTTTTCGCTCATTTTATCACTTTTGGTCATGACCAATTGATAGGATACGGCCACAGAATCAAGTTCATTCATCATCGTTTCATCAGAAGCTTTAACCCCATGGCGGGAATCGATCAGGACAAAAACACGCTTGAGTGATGCTCGACCTTTGAGGTAATCATGGATCAACTGATTCCACGTATCAACCATTTTTTTAGGGGCCTTTGCAAATCCATATCCAGGGAGATCCACAAGAATCACTTTATCAGCCAAATTGAAATAATTAAGTTGCTGAGTTCGCCCTGGTGTATTCGAAGTCTTGGCTAAGGTTTTACGACCTGTTAAAGCATTCACAAGACTTGATTTTCCCACATTCGATCTACCGGCAAAAGCAATTTCAGGTAGATGATCGGGCGGAAGTTGGGGATGGCTCGCAACCCCCAGCATAAACTTGCACTCTTGTGCGAAGAGCCATTTTCCGTAAGATGTATCGCTCAAAAGTTTATGCTCCTTTTTCTTGCATCATTTTTCCTTGAACCCACTGTTGCGCAATGGTTAAAATGCTGCTCCAAGACCAATAAATCACAAGGCCAACGGGGAAGGAAGACATAAGATAAATAAAGAATATGGGCATGAGCATCATCATTTTTGCCTGCGCAGGATCTGATGGCTGCGGGCTCATTTTTTGTTGTAAAAACATCGTCGCCCCATTGATGATCGGCCATAGTCCAATCATGAGAAACGTTGGTGGGTCAAAGGGGAGGAGACCAAAAAGATTGAATACACTTGTTGGATCCTGGGCGGAAAGATCTTGAATCCATCCAAAAAATGGCGCATGACGCATTTCAATAGAGACAAAAAGGACCTTATACAGAGCAAATCCTAAAAAGAATTGAGGAATCATGGGCAAGCATCCGGCCAAAGGATTGATATTATTCTTTTTATAAAATGCCATCAATTCCTGTTGCATCATCATTTTATCATTTTCATATTTTACTTTAAGTCTGTCCATTTCCGGTTGCAGAAGTTTCATTTTATTCATGGAATTATAAGATGTCCGCGCCAAGGGGAAAAGGACAATCTTTGTTAAAACGGTCAATATAATAATTGCCCAACCAAAATTCCCAATAAAATTATTGAGGATTTCCATCACATAAAACAAGGGCTTGGTTAAGAAATAAAACCATCCAAAATCCACAGCCAAATCAAAGCGGGAAATTTTTTCATTTTTCTCGTAAGCATCGAGAAGAGTCACAACCTTTGCTCCTGCAAAAATGCGGTGAACAATTTGATGAGATTCGCCTGCTTTAAGAGCAACTTTTGGCGTTTTGTATTCAACTTGATAAATATCTTTTCCGCCCCTTTGAACAGCTTTGATTTCCATTGCAACGTTTACGTTTTCTTGTGGGATCAAGCTTGTGAGCCAATATTTATCTGTAAAACCAAACCAACCTGTGGCGTTTTGTTCGGCAGTGGCGCTTTCTTTTAAATTCTTATAGGTCAGTTCTTTGAGTTTTCCATTGATAACGCCAACGGCTCCTTCGTGAAGAACCATGTAATCGGAAGTTTCGGGTAGCCCAATCCGGCTAATCAATGCCCAATTCATCACATCAAAACTTTCTTCTGTTGTGTTGGTGACTTTTTCGCTCACTTTAAACAAATAATTTTCATCAACCTCGATCGTGCGTTGGAAAAGAATACCTTTTTCGTTTTTCCAAGACAGCACCACTGGGGTTTCAGGAGAAAGCTTGGTTGAAGAAGCCTCCCATAGAGTTTCACCATCTGGAAATAGTCCTTGGTTTTCGCCAAGCCAGCCACATTCAATCAAATATCCATTTTTGGTTTGTCTTGGGGATAAGAGAACGACAGATGGACTGCCTTCTTTAACTTCTTGTTTATATGAAGTTAATTCTAAATCATCAAACCGTCCACCTTTAAGATTAATGGAGCCTTGAAATTTTGGGGTTTTTATTGCAATTCTCTTATCTTGCTTAAGCGCTTCTTCTCTGGGGAAAACTTCTACAACTTGATGAATGATTTGAGCTGGAAGTTGCTGCGGGGGGGCGAATTTGTCCGCAAAAAAATGATTGTAAAGAACGAGAAAGCCCACACTTAAAATCATTGCTAAAACTAAATTTCGATTATCAGAATTCATTGCCTTATTTACCCTCTTAATTATCAACTATTACGTCTTATACCGATTTTTATAGATTTGAGCAAACTTAAAGTGATTTACCCGTTTAAATGCATCTCAGTTTTGTCCTGAATACGTCGTATATTGTCTTTATGACGATAAATAATAATCATCAAAATGATCATAAATCCTATATATTCCAGTCTTGGAGCCATAAAAATAAGCGCAATAGAGATAAACGCCGCTGTCATCATCCCTGCAAGGGAAGACATTTTAAATATTTTTGCAATCGCAGCCCATATGATGAGGCTGAAGAGGCCAATTGTAGGGTGGGATATAAGAATTACCCCTAAAGTTGTGGCAATTCCTTTGCCTCCCTTAAATTTTAACCATATCGGAAAGATGTGGCCAAGGATGCTCACCAGTCCTGCAATAAATGCCAGGGAAGGATCTTCTCCCCAAAGAATTGCCATAAGATAAGCCCCCGCTCCTTTAAGCGTGTCAAAAACAAAGGTTAAAATCCCAACGATTTTATTTCCAGTGCGAAATGCGTTTGTTGCGCCAATATTCCCAGAACCTACGTTGCGCAAATCTTTTGAGGCCAGAAGTTTTGAAAAAATGAGTCCAAAGGGAATCGATCCTAAAAGATAGCTTAAGATATAGATCATGAGTTTTGTCTATTCCATTCATAAAGAGTAATGGCCGTTGCGGTTGAAACATTGAGTGTTGGGAAGTTGTCAAGGGTGGGTAAACGCGCTAAAAAATCGCAGCTTTCCCTGATGAGTTTGCGCATGCCAGATCCTTCGGCGCCCATGACGATGACAATTTTTCCTTTAAAATCAATGTCTGTCACGGTCTGATCTCCCCTTTCATCAAGTCCTACGATCCAAAAGCCATCTTCTTTTAAATCCGACAAGGTTCTTGAAAGGTTGACAACATGAATAATAGGTGTGACTTCCAGGGCGCCGCACGCTGTTTTGGCCAGTGTCCCCGTTTCGGTTGCAGAGTTCTTGTCCTGCATAATCACTCCAGAAATGCCAAAAGCTGCGGCTGTTCGCAAAATCGCCCCAACATTATGGGGATCGGTGACTTGGTCTAGCACAAGGAATGCATTTCCTTCAACGCTTTCGATATCCACAGGGCGCAAAGGCTCGCATTTGGCCAAAACTCCTTGATGGACCCAGTCTTGACCCACGAGTTTCCCAAAATCAATCTTGCGGGTGATTTGTACGGGAATCTTGCGTGATTTTGCCTGCGCAATTAAATCATCATAATCTTGCCCATCCAACACAACCAGCTCATGAATCTTCCGCTGCATATTGTCAAGGGCAAATCGCACCGCGTGGGCGCCGTACATCCAATAAAAATTCTGACTCAAAATTTAATAATCCTTTAATTTAATTCATCACATTCATCAAAACTGCCCTCCTTCGGTCATCCTCGCGTGCGGGGATGACGGGAAGTGAAGGGGCAACTTCGATGAATAGTTATGTTTTTGCAGATTTTTCCAAAAGACGCAACTCTTAATTGTATCTTCTGATCAGATAGTGTAATCTAAGGTTAGAGTTGTAATATAATTGTGGGTGAATAAGATGGAATGGCAAGATGTCGGTGTGCTTTTAAGGCTCCAAGAGTTTGGTGAAGACCAATTGATTGGTGTGTTTTTAACCCAAAAACATGGATGTGTGCGTGGAATTATGCCTTTTAGAGTTTCAGATAAAAAGCGTGACAAGATCATTCATCCAGGATCAAGAGCCCAGGTGCGTTGGAAAGCAAGGCTTTCTGAACATTTGGGAAGATTTGATATAGACCCTGAGTATTCGCCACTGGCAAAATTAATGCATGACCCGGAGGCTTTGGCCGGGCTCTCTGCGATTTGCTCGATTGTGGAAACGTGGACGCCTGCCCATGAGCCCCATGAGAATTTGTATTTTATGTTGCAAACGATGATCAATGATCTCACGAGTTCGACCTGGCCTGTAAAATATGTGCAGTTTGAGGTTGAACTCTTGCGCGAACTTGGATTTGGGCTTGATTTAGAAACGTGCGCATTGACAGGGGCAAAATCGAATCTGATTTATGTTTCTCCAGATACGGGCAGGGCGCTTTCTGAAAAGGCGATCCCTGTGAGAAACCAAGAAGATGGGCTTTTGGATCTGCCTTCTTTCCTGAGCCCCACAAGGGTGAATGATGAATGGACATGGGATCAAATTCTTCAAGGTATGGAGCTGACAGGGCATTTTTTTCAAGGACATCTTTGTGAGGCTTCATCAAAAAGCATGCCAATTGCAAGGGACAGATTGTTTGGGCAATTTAAATCAAAAGCTTCATAAAGAATGACGAATATTTCCCCATATACCGGCGACATTAAAGATTTGAAAATTACGAGCGCTTTAGAAGAGCGATATCTCTCCTATGCCCTTTCAACAATCCTTTCAAGATCGCTTCCCGATGTCAGAGATGGACTCAAACCTGTTCATCGGCGCCTTTTATTTGCCATGCGTGAACTTAAACTCAATCCTAAGAACGGCTTCAAAAAATGCGCCCGTGTTGTGGGGGACGTGATTGGTAAATACCACCCCCATGGAGATGTTGCGGTGTATGAAACGTTGGTGCGCCTTGCCCAGGATTTTTCACTGCGTTATCCATTGATTGAAGGCCAGGGCAACTTTGGAAATATTGATGGAGATAATCCAGCGGCGATGCGTTATACAGAAGCCAGGCTCACAGAGCTTGCAGAAGTTTTAATGGATGGACTTGATCAAAATGCTGTGGATTTTAAACCAACCTATGATGGAAGTGAAGAAGAACCCGTTGTTTTCCCCTGTCTTTTTCCCAATTTGCTTGCCAATGGATCCAATGGAATTGCCGTTGGCATGGCCACAAGTATTCCCCCCCACAATCTTGGTGAGTTGGTTGAAGGATTGATTCATTTAATTGATCATCCAGAGGCAACGTCAAAAGATTTAACAAACTTTATTAAAGGCCCTGATTTTCCAACCGGTGGCGTTTTGGTGGAAACCCATTCGAATATTTTAAATGCTTACGAAACAGGCAAGGGATCGTTTCGTTTAAGAGCCACCTATGAGATTGAAGACATCAAAATGGGTGGATATCAAATTATTATCACCCAAATTCCCTATCAGGTTCAAAAAACAAAGCTGATTCAAAAAATTGCTGACATTATCGAGACCAAAAAAATCCCTCTTTTGGTGGATATTAGAGATGAATCGTCAGAAGATATTCGCATTGTTTTGATTCCAAAAACCAAACAAACCAATCCTTTGCAGTTGATGGAATCTCTATTTCGGCAAACAGAGCTTGAGATTAGATATCCCTTAAATATGAACGTTGTCGATGGGATGACGCCCAAACTCATGTCTTTAAAGGAAGTTTTGCAGGCGTATCTGGCCCATCGTTTATCTGTTCTTCTTAGAGTTTACACCTATAAATTGAATCAAATCAATCATAGGCTTGAAATTTTAAATGGTCTTTTGATTGTTTATCTGAACTTAGATGAAATCATTCAAATCATCAGGGAAGAAGATCATCCCAAAGAAGTGATGATGAAAAGATGGAGTTTGAGCGATATTCAAGCAGAATCAATTTTAAATACGCGGCTTCGTTCTTTACGTAAACTTGAGGAAATGGAAATCCGAAAAGAGCTGGATGACCTTTCAAAACAAAAAGATGCGCTTGAGAAAACCCTTGCAACGCCCCGTTTGCAATGGAAGGAAATCGAAAAGAGTCTGCGCGGTATTTTGAAGAATTTTGGTCAAGAAACCGCTCTTGGGAAAAGGCGTACGGTTTTTGGAGAAATCCCTGAGATTGAGGTTGTATCCGGGGAAGCCGAAATTGAAAAAGAGCCTGTGACTATTATTTTGTCGAAAAAAGGATGGCTGCGTTGCATCAAGGGACATGAACCCCAAAAGGATGACTCAGGCAAATATAAAGAAGGCGACAGTGAGAAGTTTGTTTTACACGCGCACACAAACGATAAAATTATATTTTTTTCAAGCCTTGGGAAAAGTTATACCTTGTTTGGGGATAAATTGCCAAAGGGCAGGGGGTTTGGAGAATCCATTAATCTTCTTTTTGACTTTAAACCTGACGAAACGGCCATTGGAATGTATACATTTAACCAAGGCGATAAATATTTGATCGCCTCAGATGCAGGGCGTGGATTCGTCATTGATGCTTCAGAGTTGATATCCAGTACAAAAAACGGAAAGAATATTTTAAGTTTAGATGCAAAACAAACGGCTTTATGTTGCTTGAAACAAACCCAAAAATGGGTGGCGCTCATTGGCGAAAACAGAAAAATTCTCATTTTAGACGTGAACGAAATTCCCAAGATGCAAAAAGGAAAAGGCGTCACGTTACAAAAACTGATCAATTGCAAAATCAATGATATCCGTTTCCTAGACCTTGCCTTAGGCCTGAAATGGAAAACAGGTGAACGCGTGCGTCATGAAACAGATCTCATGCCCTGGGTCGGCAAACGCGCCCAAACCGGACGCCTTGCTCCAACCGGATTTCCAAGGTCAAATCGATTTGATGAGATGCTTGAAAAATAAACTTGCAGAAAAATTAAAAGTGTATTTAAAATAAAAAGGATTCAGAAAAGGGTTCTTTAAATTTTTTGGTCATTTTTATATACATTAGGAGAATAATATGTCGTTTAAACAAGAAAAATATCCGCAACTTATGGTTTATCTTACTGTTCGCAATTGCGAAAATTCTATTGAATTTTATAAAAAAGCTTTTGGGTTTGTTCTTTGTAATTCAATGGTAGGGGAAGATGGTACAATTTTTCATGCAGAACTTAAATATGGAGATGCCTTTGTGATGATGGCACCTGAAGGGGCATGGAATGATACAATTCATAAAGCTCCCGTCACCCTTGGCGTTGCAGCTTCAACAGTTTTTTATGTGTACACCCAAGATGTTGATGCTTTTTATCAGCAAGCTATTGCCGCTGGTGCGAAATCTATTCTCGAGCCTCAAGATAGCTCCTGGGAAGATCGATTTTGTCGTATTATGGATCCAGAAGGATACGAATGGATGTTTGCAACGTTTTTGGGAAAGAAATAACCATTTTTAAATTGCAAAATCCCGTGAATTATGATATATATAATCATGAGGGGATTTTATGAGGGAATGGGCACAAAATGATAGACCTAGAAGGACAGATTTTTGGTAAGACCACCTACGATCCGCTTTTTAAGCGGGTTTTGAACGAGGAACATCTGCGGTCGTCGTTTTTTAAGGCCTTTTTACCGGGCCTCCACGTGGAATCGTCTCAAAGGCTCGATGATCACATGAATCCGTTGCAGGAATTACAGAATTTGCGGGGGTTTTTGCAGGATCCAAATTCCAAGGCGGCGGTGGACTTTTTGCGGCAGAATCCGGATGTTTATGATGGAGTTACTCCTGAAATTGGCTTTCTTTTAAAGGGTTTTGGAGAGCATTTTGATGATTTGCAAAAGGCGTTCCCGAAACCACGATACAACGGGCTCATGGATTTTGCCTGCAGACTTGATAATGGCGAGTATGCGCTGATTGAAATGCAAGTCTACCCCGAAAACACCTTTGACAAAAGGGCTTTGGCCTATATTGCAGCCTTTTATGGCGGCCAGCTTTTCCAAGG
>CAIYWZ010000096.1 GCA_903930075.1 uncultured Alphaproteobacteria bacterium
CGCAGTCATCTTCAAAACTTTAGTTTTGTAAGATCTCCTGAGGTTTTTAAATAAGTGTGGGGTACTATGACCTTTTTTATACCCTTGATAAAGCCTTTAAAAAAAATGATGACAATATTTATTTTTGGTTCATCATTTTGTGCATACCATTAAAAAATGGGATTCATTTATACACAAGGAGCAAGATATGGTATTTTCAGATGATCAAAGTAAGAAAATTTCTCACCTCATTCAAACGGTATTTATTCTTATTTTCCTCTCTCAAAGCTGCTCTGGGACAGAAAGATACACGGTGGAAGATTTAAATTTTCTAACCCCCCTTGTCGAGCGTTGTTGCAACAATCAAAGGGCGGAATTTTTGGAGTTGTACGAGATCAAAAATCGATTATATGAAGAACTGCTCTCAAAACGAACCTTCAAAAACGCCCTTCCCTCCTGTTATCTTGATACCCCCATTTTTTTATATGCCACAGGTAAATTTGACATGATGTACAAATGGATCGATTTTTTTAAAGAGGAAATGAAGCGGCACTCTCAAGAAAAACCCTTCTCAAACATGGAAATTTGCGCGCTTATCACACTCCACGACCTCTATGGGCGATTGGGGAACAGGAAAGGCCTTGACTATAGCACGCCGTTTTATGAAAAAGCCAAAGCACAAAAAACCCTGGAATCTTTAGGCACATTTGACAGATATGAAAACTATTTGAAATCTGATGTGACGCTGGACATTTATGTTTTACAAAATTGGGAAGAGTTTCTTGGGAAATCAAGGCGGGAGATTATATCAAAGTTTCAAGATCAAAAATCTCATGAAACCCGCACAAAACTTTTAGAGGAAATCGACCGGGAAGAGAAACAAAAATCTATTAAAAAAGAAAAAATCGCAAAGAAAAAAGACAAGAAAAAAGAAGAAGGTATGCGTGAAAAAAAAGAGAAACATAAAGAACATCTAGAGCGCGAATCTATGCGGGCGCAGGAAGAGAACACCAAAAAATACTTAAAATATGAACACATGCGGATGGAGAAAGAAAAAAGGGAAGAGAACAAGAAAGAACGCCTGGAGCGCTCATTCATGCAGGCAGAGGAAGACAAAGGTAAAGCATTTCTCAAACATGAACACCTGCGGGCGAAAGGGGAAGAGAAACAGAAAAAACGTCAAGAACGCGCATTTATGCGGGCGCAGGAGGAAGAGCCGCAAAAGCAGAATATAGAAAATGTGTTGAATATGTATAAAAACGCAAGGAATCTGTTTGATTTTAACAACGCCCTATGGGCTCACCTGAAGCTTTCCCCAAAGGAAATCCAAATGCTCGAGATATTCCTTGGCATGAGTCAAACCCAAAAGGGGCGTCTTTTTGAACGATAAAAGCACCAATCATCATTATGCGGCAAACATATCAAACTCCCGTGAAAAAGTCCATTGTTTTGAAAAGTGGTCTATTTTTTGCGTAACTCCCCAGGTCATTCAAGAATCCATCAATTCTTCCCGCACCCATTATCACTCCCCGTCCATATATGACAGTGGGGGGGGACAGGTGAAGAAGAACTGATAGGTGGTAAGATTGGCATCTGGGGGGGGGTACTTTTTTGCGCCTACACTGTAGACATTCAGGAAGAAAAAAACTCCCAAGAAAATCAAGAGGAAATTCCTGTTGTAGAAAACCTTGAAGAAGAAATAGATAAATAAAAATCCCACCCATATCACCGCCCAGATTTATCCAAGGATCTGGGCGGTTTTTTATGCTGTATTTGTTATGTTTTGTATGGATAGGCTTTTTTTAGCTTGGTTTTTTAGGTTTCTTGTTAAGGTTTTCACTAGTCAGATAACACTTTCCCTGGACTTTATTCCATCCCTTATTTGCTGTACATTTACACTTCTTCTCAGTTGCGTTCCATTCTGCTTTTCTGCCTTCTTCTGCAGTCGCTGTGTAAGTATCGCACGCCTTTTCGTCTTGTGGTCTTGGTGTTTGTGTGCTTGCAAAAACACCATCACATGCCAACGCAACTAATCCAAAAATTATTAAATTTTTCATTATAATATACTCCTCTTATTGATTTATCATTTATGTGAACGCTTCAAATTATTTGAAACTGTTTTAGAGACTACCCTAAAATCATGAACAAAAGGTTAATTTATCTTATACATTTTAATCATTTTTTTTAAAAACAAGAATGTGCAACTTTTGATCATTCATCTCCTTGGCATAAGGCTTCCAATAGCTCAATATGTCCTGCAGTAAATTTTCACAATTTTTATCTTGCTTTTTAAAATTTATTTTGCTAAACATGCGTGAATTATCAATACAAAAAGGGATTTACGGTGATAAAAGATATCAAACATAGGCTCAAGGCCATTCTTTGGGGAATGCTTATTTTCGCATGCACATGCGCTCACACAAAGGGGTTTGCCACAGAAGTCGATTTTTCCGGGGCAAATTTTACAAGCAACCCCACACACATTCAAAACATGTGGTCAGAAATACAAGATCAATCCATAGATCCCTATCTTAAAGAGTCTTTGTGCCTTGTGGCGCAAACGCAGGATGTGAATCATCGTTTGATCAATGGAGAAACGCCTCTTTTTATTGCCTGTTTAATGGGATATTCCCAAATTGTGAAAGCTTTGCTGGCTTTTGGCGCCAATGTTAATGGGGCAACTCTGGATGGGTGGACGCCCCTTCATATTGTGGCCCAGAATGGGAATTTGGAGATTTTAAAGATTCTGTTAAATTCACCTGATATCCGGATGAATCAGACAAAAACGGGCGATGAAACGGCTCTATTCATCGCATCTTTGAATCATCGTCCTCAAATTGTTGCGGCTTTACTCAATTCGGGGGCAAATGTGAATAAGGCAGACCAGGATGGATGGACACCCCTTCACATTGCCATATACGGTGGATATGTAGACGTGATCGACCTGCTTCTTGAAACGAATATGATTGATGTGAACGCTCTCACCACGCTAGATATGTCGCCTTTGCATCTTGCCATCCTTATGAATTCCACAAAAACGGCGCATGATTTACTTCACCGCGGCGCAGATGTGAATCAAATAGATTGCCAGGGAAGCACGGCCCTTTATATGGCCATTTCCCAAAGAAATTTAGACATGATGAATATTTTGCTCAAGTCGCCCGATATCGATGTCAACGGGGTGTGTGGTTGTGGATATACGCCTCTTTATGTGGCTGCGCAGTATGGATATTTAGAGATTGTAGAGGTGTTGCTAAGTCATCACAGAATGGACGTGGATCAGCCCATTTTTAATGGAGAAACAGCCCTTCATATTGCCATTTTAAAAGGGTATTCAAATGTTTTTTTTGCTTTGCTAGAAGCTGGCGCAGATGTCAATCAAAAGACCCCAGATGGATGGACACCCTTGCATATTGCAGTTCAGAATGATGACTGGCAGATGGCCATAGTCTTGCTTGAACAGCCGGGCATCCTGGTTAACGCAGAAACCAAAATGCATGGCTTGACGCCACTTCATATGGCCATAAGGCTCGGGCATACATCTGTTGCCAAGGAATTGTTAGACTTTGGCGCAAATCTCCATCAAATAACAGATGACGGAAAAACAGCGTTTATGTTTGCCCGTGAGAGTGGCCATTTAAACGCCGTTTCCCTTTTACGCTCTTATAGAGGGAGCAATCTTGAATAAAGAAAATCATTGTCATGGAGGGAAGCGCCTTCTTCCCCGTCCTGTTCCACATGGGGGGGGTAACGCAAAGAGGTCAACAAATGCTTAAAGCTTTTAAAAATACCAAAGTCTTTTCAAAACGGATGTCCTTTCAAAACAATTGACTTTTTCATGGGCGTTTGATATATTTGCAGCATGATAAAGAGGGTATTTAAATGATTGAATTTGTGGGACGAAAGAAGGAGCTGGCGGAGCTGCAGGATCTTTTTGAGCGCGGCGATGCACGGGTTGCGGTGATTAAAGGACGCAGACGTGTGGGGAAAAGTGCGCTTGTGGAGGAGTTTGCAAAAGACAAAAACTTCATCACCATCAGCGGCATTATTCCGGGCCCCGAGACGACGGCGCAGGCTGAAAAAGATCGTTTTTTTAAGAAAGTATGTGATCAGCTTGATCTGGTGTTTGAGCCGCTTTCCGATTGGATGGATATTCTGCAAGTTCTTGCCAAAAAAATGCAGGAAAAATATGGGAACGAACCAACAGTTTTATTCTTGGATGAAATTTCGTGGATGTCGTCCAAAGACTCCTCGTTTATTCCCCTTTTGAAAGAATGCTGGGATCGGTATTTGAGTAAAAAATCCAACTTCATGCTGATTTTCTGCGGCTCCATTTCCACGTGGATTGAAAAAAACATCATCAAAAGCACCGCCTTTTACGGCCGCATGTCCATGATCCATACCCTCCACCCCTTAACCATCCCCGCCGCCGCACGGTTTCTAAAATACATGAAATTTAAGGGAGAGTTATCTGATATTTATCGTATTTTATGCGTCACAGGAGGCGTTCCCTTTTATTTAGAGCAAATCAACCCAAAGCTGAGCGCCAAAGACAACATCAAAGCCCTATGTTTCAAGGAAAATGGTCTCTTGGTGGGCGAATTTGATATGATTTTCCATGATCTTTTTAATGGTGAAGCGATGGTGCATAAAAAGATTTTGGAAATTTTATCAGGCGGACGCAAGCTGTTTTCTGTGATCAAGCAAGAATTTGGGGATATTTCGGACGAAGACCTGACAAAATATCTCGATAACCTTTATATCTGCGGCTTTGTGATGCAATACGGTCAATATTCCCTTCAAACGGGCAACGAACTCGTGGAGAAAGTGTATGGCCTGTGCGACCCTTATGTCAATTTTTACCTGCGCTATATCGAGCCCCGCCGTGATAAAACGCGCTTGCGGGAAGAGACCGATGATGATTCCAAAATGGCAGGTTTTGACGGGATTATTGGCCTGGCCGTGGAGATGCTTTTGATCAGAAATAATGCGCTCATTTTTAAATCCGTGGGCGCTTCCAGTTCTTTAGATTACGTCTTTGGCCCCCACCATCAAAAAGCCACCGCAACCAGAAAAGCCTGCCAAATCGATTTTCTCATCCAGGACAACGAAAAACATCTTTACCTATGCGAATTCAAATTCTCCTCAAACCCCGTCGATATCAGCGTGGTTGAGGCCGTGCAGGAAAAAATGAACCGCCTCGATGTTCCAGAAGGAACAGCCTTCTTCCCCGTGCTTTTCCACATTGGGGGGGTGACAAAAGAAGTCAAAGACTCAGGGTTTTTCTTCCGTATCATTGATATTGCTGAGTTCGTTAAGGGCGAGGATGATTAAATTTCATTCGTCCATATCAAAGAATTCAACCTCTGATTAAAATTATTTTTATTTTCCTCTTGATATTTTAACAATTAACCCATACATACTCTCTAAAGGATGATGCGCTGGGCGTTATTCGTAATATGAGAAAAGGAATCAAAACACATGAAAAGTTTATATAAAATACTTTTAAGTTCAGTTATTTTTACAAGTGCCAAGCTTATGGGAACTGATATTGCTACACTGAATGATATCACTGATGGACCAAGTCGTCATTTGGTCTCCTATCTTGACATAAAAAGTGCAAATCGCTTAGGTTATGTCAATAAACAATGGCAGAAGGTGTTTCGTGATATGACCAAACATCTTTCCCCAAAAGCATCGTTTCAAGACATACAGGATTATTTAACGAGCAGAGAAGGAAAATTTCCCTTCTATGATTATCCAAAATCTGTACGAAAGATCTTTGGTTTTCCGCTATTGAATGAAAATTTGCATTCATTTTTTAATATGGGTTCTATAGACAAAACTCCAAATTCAATGCTTGCGACTTTTTTTTCTTCTCGTTCATTGCAAGAAAAACACGCATTTACGAAAGAAAATTTACTCAATTTGGATGTGATTCGTTTTTTAGGGGCGCATCCAGCTTTTTTGGAGGAGAAGGAGCTTACTGAGTTTAAAAAGACTATGGGGCAATATTCTAGGTTTTTGGAGAATCCAAACGTTGATTATGATGATTCTGATGATGATTCTGAATTTGATTTCTGGAATGATGACAACTGTACAATTCTGAAAAATATTTTTAATACCTTACAAGATACCGCGTCATTAAGTGAAAAACTTGCTGCAGCAGAATCACTCTCAATATTTGGAAAAGAGTATTATCCTCATATCCTAAAAATTCTTCTTCCTATTATAGAAGATCAAAATATTGGGGATGATATGAATTTTAGAATCGCAATGTTATTCACTAGATTTGGAGAGGCGTATAAACAATACGCAGCATGTTGCTATATTTCTATTCTAAATGGTCGCCAATTTTCTAACAGATTAAAAGCGGCAGAATCACTCTCAAAACTTGGAAAAGAGTATTATCCAAATATACTAAATTGTTTCCTTCCTATTATAAAAAATCCAAATATTGCGTATAATATGAATTTTAAAATCGCAAAGTTATTCACTGGATTTGGAGAGGCGTATCAACAATACGAAGCGTGTTGCTATATTTCTATTCTAGAAGCTTCTCTAAACGCTTCATACACTGAGTATTACAACTTCGAAAATGGCTTACACGCGGCAAAATTGCTCTTAGAACTTGGAGAAGGTTATAAAGAATGTCTCAAAAATTATTATTGTTCTATTTTAAAAGCTTCACTACATTTTGAATCTTTCAAAAGCTTAGGGTTCTATAATCATTATCAGGAATACCATTGTCGTTACGAATCAAGAGTATTAAAAGCCCTTGTAGGACTTGGGGAAGATTATTATCCTGATATGATTCATTTCCTCATTAAATCTTTAGAGAATCCACATGAGTATCGAAATTATAAATTTCCATTCAAAGAAATTCTTAAAAAATTTGGAGAAAGGTACAAGCCTAATATTGCAGACTCTTATATTTCTATCTTGAAAAATACCGACACTGCAGATGGAAATAAATTTGTAGTGGCATCATTATTGGTAGATCTTGGAGAAAAATATAAACATCATGTTGCAGATTTCTATCGCAGCGTTTCGATGCATGATGAATCTAGACGCATAGAATTATTGGATGAACTTGGAGAAGAAAATACCGTGGAATTCAATCTTTCTATCTTGAATAATTCAAATTGTCTTGATGATAAATTAAAAACAGGAAAATTACTTGCCAGGTTTGGGGAAACGTACAAAAATGATATTGCCAGAATTTTTATTCCTCTGCTAGAACAGGAACCGGAAGATTATCAGATTTCTGATCGATTTGAAGGCCCGGAATTGGAGATGCCACTTGTTATAGAAGATAGAAAACATATGTCGGTTAAACGACCTTACTGTGATATTGATCTTAAATTGGAAGTCGCAGAGTTCCTTGCGACATTTGGAGATGCATTTAAAGAGCCGATTGTAAAATCTTGTCTTTTTATTCTAGAAAATAGAAAATCATATAGTAGTGATAAGTTTGAAGAAGCAAAGCTTCTTCTGAAATTTGAAGAGCATAAAGAACGTATCGTCAATAACTGTATTGCCATATTAAAAGATCAAAATTCGGATGTTAATGATAAATTTTCAGCACTGGACTTACTTGCGACATTTGGAGAAGAGTATAAATCTAATATTATAAGCTTCTGTGTTCCTATTCTAGAAAATCCAGAATATAATTATTCTGCTCAACGTAATGCAACAAAATTACTTGCAGGGTTTGGAGAAGAGTATAACTCTCGTATTACAAACTTCTATCTTTCCGTTATAAACACCCCCAAGTATGACAATCGTTCTAAATTTGAAGCAGCAGAGCTCCTTGGGAAATTTGGAGATCAATATAAAGATCAGATTGCACTTTTTTATAGTTCTCGTCTGATACCCGACAGTCACTATTCCGATTTTGATGCGGCAAGATTACTTGCAGGGTTGGGAGAAGAATATAAAGGTTGTATCGCTGATTTCTGTATTGCTATCTTAAATCAACCTACTTCTAATTTCATTGATACGATTCATAATTTGCGCGCCGGGAAACTCCTAGCGTCATTTGGAAATGAATATCAAGATCTCATCGCACAGCATCTCATTCCTATGATAGAAGGACGATATGCTGATCCTGAAACAAAATTTGAAGTCGCAGAGCTCCTGGAATCATTTGGCGGACAATATCAAGATTTTGTGGCAAAAAATATGGCTCATTTTTTCAATAATTTTGATTAAGTATAGTCAATCCACATCAAATAAAGCCCCTCAGGCGGGGCTGTGGGGCCTGCTTTTTTGCGGTCTTTGGCCTCCAGGATGGTTTGGATGTCTTTTAGGGAAAACATTCCGTGGCCAAGGAGTTTGAGGGTTCCCACCATATTGCGGACCTGGTGGTGGAGGAAGGATTTTCCTTCGAAGATGATGCGTATTTCTTCGCCTTGCCGTGTGACGCTGGCTTTGGTGATGGTTTTAAACGGGGATTTGGCCTGGCAATCGCTGTCTCTAAAGCTTGAGAAATCGTGGTGTCCGACGAGCATTTGGGCGCCCTGGTGCATGATGTCAGCGTCTAAGACATAGCCCACATGCCAGGCTCTGCCAAAGTCCAACGTCAAGGGAGCCTGGCGGTTGATGATGCGGTAGAGGTATTGTTTTTCTTTGGCGCCAAAGCGGGCGTGGAAGGTATCCTCTACTTTTTCGATATTCAGGACCGAAATTTTGGTTTTCCGCAGGTAATGATTCAGGCCAAATTTGAGTTTTAACGGCTCCCATTCTTTGTCCAAATCAATGTGGGCCACCTGTCCAAAGGCGTGGACGCCCTGATCCGTGCGCCCGGCGCCATAGACGCGTATTTGAAGGAAAGTAAGTCTTATCAACGCTTTTTCGAGCTCGCCTTGGATGGTTGGAAAATCATCTTGGATTTGAAATCCGTGGAAACGGCTGCCGTCGTATTCCAGGGTGAGTTTATAACGCATCAATATGGACTCCTGCGGAAAAAATAAAAAGGTCATTGTTCATTTGAGATGGATCGGCGCTGATGATATCGAGTTTGATGAAAAACGGTTTGTGATCAATCTGCAGGCCAAAACGGCTTTCATAGCCATTGCCCACGATGGATTTTGTTTCCTCATCATAGCGTTTGATAAGGGGACAAATATCGATGCTGGCGTGGATTTTCATGTGATCCATATTAAAATCCCACGTCCAATTAAAGTGATGAACGGGGACATTGATCATTTGAGAGGGGTGCGTGATAAAGTTGGGGGATGTATATTTATACCCAAAATAGGCGCCTTCGATGCGAAAGCCGGTTTTGACAAAGGGCTTTCCCCAGTTTGGGCCATTGAAATTTTGATACGTTTCATAATCGTATAAAATGGGGCAGATCAGAAAATCGGTTCCGCCTTGAATATCAAATGTTCCATTGGTCCACCCAGCTCTTGCTCCAAAGAGCGTTTCAGAGGTTAAATCTGATTTTATTTTGACCCAATTTTTAGGGGTTGTTTCATAATCTATCGTAAGTTCAGAAAGTTTAGGAGGTCTTTTTTTCGCAATGGCTTCAAAAAATAAGGTCTTATTTCCAAAATAAGTTGAGAATTCTGGATAAATTTCTTTTTCAAGAAAGCTCATTCCAAGAGAGAGATTTTCATTTTTCCATGTAAAAAAGGGAAGTGTGCGGTTTTGATCTTGGTCTTTTTCCTCCAAAACCTTGAATGAAACGGAGGCATGAGGGGTTAAAAAAGCCCCAACTTCCACCATATCCGTTTGGCCTGAGATTTTAATATCCCCATAGTTTCTTTGAATATCCATATGTTTAAGACTTATAAAAACGCATTTTGAGGAGACAATTTTGATGCTCGCCCCATTTTGATCGGCCGTTGATGTCTTTAAAAAACCGTGCTCTTTATACTTATTTTCTCCCTTAATTTTAAGCAAAGAGAAATCAACCATCGTCTCATCCAACGAAAACGTCCCTTTAACACCCGCATTCAGTCTCCAACGCGCCCCGGAATTTTGAAAAGATTGCGATGAAAGCGCAACAAAGGGAGAAATCTGATGGGGCAGAGAAAAGCGGATATCCGGCCCAAGATTCGAGAGCGCAATTCTCCCAGGTACCTCGTCCGATGAAAGATTAAAAACCCCGCCCTCCCGCACAAGGGCACGTCCAAACTTCAGATATTGCAAATCCGCCATGCCCCTGGGCGCGGAAGGATCATTTAAGGGGATATCATTGAAAAAAATCTCTGTATCCCTGGTTTCTCCAAAAATAGGCTTCAGGGAATCGGTTTTGAGCGACCCCAAAATAGGCGGTAAAATCATCTCATTTTGGATGGGCTCATCCTTTGTAATGGGGCCATTATACGGCACAGTCACCTTCAAAACATCCGCGTTTAAAGCTTGGAATACGGTCAGACTGAAGAAAAAAAATATGCGCATGGAAGACCTTTTGATGCAATTTGAATAACATGCGTTTATACATTAATTTGGCCCTAGAGTTCAAGAAAAAACATCCGTTTTCTCGAAACTGATTTTGAGCTTTGTGGGAAACTTGGAAAGTCTTGCAATCACCTGATTTTTATCAAGCTCTTCCTCGTTTAAAATCTCTTCCTGAAAAGTAGAATCGTGTATCACTTGAATTTTAATCATCTTTTTGACTCCCTATGGATTGTTTATGTATCCTCATTTTATCAAAAATGCAGATTTTGTCAATAAAAATTTTACAATTAATCAAATAAAGAGGTGACTAAAAAACGAAGAAAGTCATTGCAAAACATGCCGACTTGTGATGCATAAAGATAGCAATTCAAGAGCAAATTCTACACAAAGAAATGGAGTGTTTTAACGCCTTATGATGCCAAGCATCAGACACATTCAGAATTTCTCCTTCTGGCGCTTCAGAGGCAGGTAAAGCCTCTCGATCATAGTTTTGACGATAAGAAACAACCATATGAAAGGGCACACCCAGACCATCAAAAAAGTCGATAAAAGTCTTTTTTAAAGACCGAATAAACGTCATCCGACATGCAGGGCATGGGTCTTGATAGGTGTGCATAAGAAGAAAACAGGCTGCAACCGGATCATCTTGGTGCATCTGTGCTAATTGTTGCTGCCATTTTTCTTCCGTCTTCCAAAGATAATGGAGCAATTTCTGCTCGCTGCACCATCTGGAATAAATATTGTTGCAGTCCGCTATAGTACTTTTTATCAGCTTATTCATTTCGTTTTGAGAAGATTCTGCTTCATATCTAACTTTAAGCAATCCGACACCTTTTTCGCCGAACGTCTTCAAATCTTGCGAATATTTTCTCATGAGTTTTTCAACACCCTCTTTTGCTGCACGAATTTTTTCTTCGGGTTCCCGAATTGCTTGAGCATATTCTGACCTAGAATCGTAAAAAGAACGCTCAGGCTCTCCCTTTGAATTTTCATCCCAAAAGTAATTAAAATGCTCAAGAACCCTTAAAATATTTTCATCTTTAACGTCGGTATTCTTCTCCTCTTTTGATTCAAGATACACACCCAAATATACACCAGAAAGTTCTTTATTTTTGTTGGATAAAGTCTCTTGAAAACTTTTTTTTGAAGAAATATTCTGTTGAAAATTCGGTAAAGATGTATAATTTCCACTTTCAAAAACGATCATTGGTTGACCATCAGGCGTGGAAGAGAAAAAACCATCACGGGTTAATGGGAAGAATTCTGTTCCTTGTTTTCTCACGCATACAAAACCTCCCAAAGCAAAATTTGGCATTGTCTCTCCTTTTTTAACACATGCGGCAAGATACGTCATTTCGTCTTCCTTATTTTTGAGCTTGAGGAACGGTGCGCTCAAATCTACAATAGGATCTTCAAGTCCAGTCACTCGAAATTGAAAATTTTTTCTTTCAACCGCACCATTTTCTGGAAAAATATCCGCCCCAAGTAAAAGGGCTGGTATCATCCATAAAATCAATATTTTTGAAAAATTTTTCATTGCTATTGCCTTTGGGTTACGTCGAACTTGGAAAGTCTTAAAGCCAATCGTTCGGTTTCGTGATTGTGGTTTTTATGAAAGAAACGGTGAAGTTCGGCCCAATTGCTCGGTAAGTATCCTTTGCTGACCATCTCTTGATAATACTCCTCTTGGTCTTGAGCATGGGATATATATGTGTCATTCATAAAAATAATTTTCTCTATTTTTTTCATAGCAAAACTTTTATCGCTTGCGTTATCCATGATGGGAACCACTAACTCTCCTATGTTGTCTGTGCTTAATAAGCTCCCCGCCAAACTCATAAAAAGCAATTGTGGAAATTCATCTAATATTTTTTCAATCAAAGGAACTGACTTTCTACCAATGGGATTAAAGGAAAAATCAAGAACTGTAACATCATTTTTCAATTGACTATTGGAGAGAAACTTAAAATAAATTTGAGCAAAACGATCGTCATTAATACCGCAAGATTTTATTGTCACATGCGTAACTTTTTCCTGGAACCGATTTCTCATGGAAAGCTCTTGATTCATGCCATCAATAAGATCTGTAATTCTCATGGCAGGAGTTTCTGGAAAAAGTTCTCTCATGCTATCATAAGTCTTGTCGTCACAGATATGTCGTTCTTCGCGCACCAACTCTGTGTTTGTTATCACTTCAACATCCGATGCAAAAACCGAATTTATGGTCAAAATCATTAAAAAAAAGAGGTATTTCATCTTTTATTCTCCTTGTAAATAAATGTATCAAGTTCAAGGTACTAC
>CAIYWZ010000097.1 GCA_903930075.1 uncultured Alphaproteobacteria bacterium
ACCATTGATTCGAACAGAGAATCAGGCGATGGGCGGCCAGATCTTGTGTTGATTCCAAAAACTCCGGGGAAACAGGGGATTATTTTGGAATTTAAGGTATCAAAGAAGAAATCTGAGCTTGAAACCGTTTCAGAGATTGCCTTATTACAAATTGGGGAACGAGACTACATCCACAAATTTGAACCCGGCACCCCTATTTTGTGCATCGGCATGGCGTTTTATAAAAAACATATGCGCGCCAAATCTATTGTGTTAGAAAATGCGTAACGATTCACCCCTCCTTCTGACCTGTTATCTTCATGGCGCAAGCCTCTTAGATCTCCCTTCCCCTCCAAAGCGCACTCCTCCATGTTTTTATACGGGGGTTTTACATGGATCAAAAGCGCTTGTGGGAGCGTTCTTTTTAGGAAGCGCACCTTCTTTCTGGTCTCAAGAGAAGGGGGATCTTAAAAGCTAAAGCTTTTAAGATGAGAGCGGGGGGGGGGATGTTTACGAAAATTACATGGATAAACAGACAAAAATCGAGAGATTTTGTCTTATGGCTTTTGATTTTTGGGTTCCCTGCCTTTGATTTCCATATTGAATATTTTATCAAATTCTGAGACAGGGATCTTATTCTTTTTTAAGCCATTCACGCATTCTGTTCTTTTTCCATTTGCAACAGCGCCCGCATAAAGATCTTCTGGGTATAGCAAATCTACCCTGGAATTATCATTAATCTTTTTTCTGACACGTGCTCTTGTGTCATTTTCAAGCCCAATCCCCAAAATTTTCCCCGAACTTTTTTCTTTTTGTTCATCACGGCCGTTGAGATTATCCGAAATCGCATTCACATAAGCCTGTTTAAAAGCTTTCAAACGCTTGTTCGCATCAGCCACGGTAATGTCATGATTAACTTTTACATACTCGTTGATCTCTCCATTTTCTTTTAAATTAACATATTTCGTTTCTTGCAGAAACTCGATTGCTTTTTCTTTGCATTTTTCTTTGTTGTTACTATTACCCTTGCTTGTGTATGCAGCATGAAAAGCATTCATTGCCGAAAAAAGGATTTGAAAGTCTGCTGCTCTCAGGGTGGGATGCACAAAATTTTTCAGTTCTTCTTTACGGCTCTCTATGTTATATCTTTCTATAATTTCTTTTTGATGTTCTATATTTTTGTTATATTTTTCTAAAAGTTTTGCGTTATTTGATGATAATAGTTTATTTCTTGTTTCAATAGTTTCATCAAGAAGGGGGTTGTATTCACTATTACGGCTTTTAAATTGTTTTTGAGCATGATCTGAATCATAGTATTTTTGCAATGCCGAAATAATAGTTTCGCCAAGTTCACCTTGATGGTTATTATATGATTTTCTTGTTATAAGATACTCCGTCTTGAGAAAAAACGAAGCTGTGGGCGTGAAAAAAACATTTGTTCCTTTTAAATGAGTGTCTCCAAAAATAAGATTTCTCCAAAAAAGGACCTGATCAATATTACGAACCGATGATGGATTTTTCTGTATTGTTCCTATATCTATGATTCTTTTATCCGGTTGTTCTGGAGAGATCGTTACGGATGGAGCGGGAGTATTACTCTCACCCCAAACCAGCTCCCCTCCAATCAAAAAAATCGCCGTCATCATCCCAAATTTCTTCATTTTATCCTCCATGAAACTTATAAAAATAAGCCTACACCAAAAATCTTAACAAAACGTAAACAGCGCAAAGATATATGGAAAATTTTTATTATGGCAGAAGTTGTTGAAGTGGCGCGTTTGTGTTTTTTTCTTTGGGTGGCCTGCCTTGGATTGTCGCATTGAATATACTATTGAATTTTGAAAATGGGATCTTTTTCTTTCTTAGCCCATTCACGCATTCAGATCTCTTCTTTGTTTCATTTTCATCTGTGACGACAGCGGCAGGAAATTTTTTAGGATTATCTTCCCATGCCTCATAAAGATTTTCTGGGTATTTCGGATCCACCCTTGAGTCATTATCCTCCTTTTCTTTGACGCGTGGTTTTGTAGCATTTGGGGATATTGTCTTTACCCATACTCCTTTTGATTTTATTTCATCATACTCTCGAGTGTTGATGGAAATTGCATTCACATAAGCCCGTTTAAAAGCGTTCAAAAGCTTCTTCGCCTCATCCACGGTAATGGTATGCTGAACTTTTACATACGTCTCATCTTTTATATATTTATTTTCTATAAGAAACTCGATCGCTTTCTTTTTGCAGCCGTCGGTTTGACTTGACATGTATGCATCATGAAAAGCCTTCATTGCCGAAAAAAGGATTTGAAAGTCTGCTGCTCTCAGGGTGGGAT
>CAIYWZ010000098.1 GCA_903930075.1 uncultured Alphaproteobacteria bacterium
CCCTTATCAAAGATACTTTTCGCATCAAATCCCTCTTGAAATAACAGATCAATCGCTTCATCCATTTTTGTTACTCGTTTTTTAGTCATTTTTCTTATTCCTTTTGTTATATTTTTTTATTTCTTTTTAATATAACTTAGGAAAAATTTACACAGTTATTTGGACAGACTCAAAAAATATCTTGAATTTTTGATATCTGTATCAAGAATTGATTTTAGAGTTCTAGAGCCTACCTCTTTGGAATTAACATTGGTGAGCCACGGGATGAATTCTAATCCGGATATACATCGTGACATCGGTTTAAAGCTTGTAGATGGGGTTTTTGATCTCTTGTATATTGAGCCCCAGTATCTTGAGTTGCCCCAATTCATTCAAGATCAAACTGAAGCTTTCAAAGGAATAGTATTTATCAATGATGAATTTGTGATTGGGTTGAATCGATTTATTCCAGATGAATCTGCCAGAATAACTTATATGCAGACTCTTTTAAACAAACAAGATATGAAAATAGAAACATTGATAAGAATTCTCTTCCATATAGAAAATGGGAAAATAGGGGCAGATGATGAGAATTTTAAAAAATTTGTCTCTACAAAAATCACAGAAACATTGCCCAAAATGACTTTATCGCAGATTCATAGCTTAAAAGAACGGGTTTGGCATTTCCTCCCAAAATTAAGGAATGATATCGTTTCTGTGATTGTGAATAAGAGCCCAGAACATGTCATGGACGCTTTACAAATTTTAAACAAACATATGTCACAGGATAAACAAAAGGGGTCGAATCTTGAAAAAGAAAAAATAGAAGCTAAAAAAACTCTTCATAGTATTGCCCAGCTGATACCGCAGATGAAAGGGCAGGGGGCTGACCCGGGGTGGGAGCATAAGTTGCAAGAGTTGGCTGTAAAGTTTGGAATGAATGAAGTATTTCAAGTCGAAGATAGAGCGGCGCTTTTTTGGAGTGCCTATGATCATTCGGGTACATCTGAGCGGGGAAATGCTTTTATTCTTAAACAGATGAAGAAAATTCTCTCCAAACCAGACCTTGATCTGAGGATCAGACACACTATATTTGATAGTTATAGACATGCACTGTCTTTGCCCTATGAGATGACGTTTAATCAAATATACGAGACAATTCTAGGCTTTGAACATAATATTTCAGGAGATTATGCCATGCCCTATACTATTGATGATGATCAATGTGGGCTGTATCAAACCAATATCCTCCTTAAAAAGCTTTTAGACGATGAGGATCCATCAGTGCGATTCTTAAATCCCAAAGATCAAATACGTATGCTTGATGACATGGCTTTGCTTATTGATTCTATGCCTGAAGATATAAAAACAACCCTGAGGTTATCGGCAATTTTAAATAATAAAGAAGATTATATGACGCAAGCAAAAAGGCGCCTTGCCCTCATGCGACAAGCTCAAAACAAAGATCCACTTTCCTGTGATGGGGCCCCATGGTATAGAACGGCAAGTGTTCAGGAAATCATTGTTGGGGACCATCCTTTACCAGACGGGACAAAACGTTTGGTCACACAAGGCCGGGTGTTGCAATTGGTGTATCATGCCATCAACAGATATGGCAAAGACTCTGTAAAATATCAATATTCTTTGATGGCTCTGATTAAGGTTTTGGGATCAAACGATGTGATGAATGGTTGTGCGCAAGCCTCTATTGGAGCGATGATACGCGCTACTCAAATCTATGATGCACAAGATCACAATGGTGTATTTGATAAACATACCCATGATGTTTTGGTTTCTCAATTATCTCAGCTCAAAACGTTGATGCTCGCCATGTTGGATAGGTGGAAAATAGATCGGGGTGTCTTTGACATGCCCCTTATGCTGAATCCTAAAGATTATCCCATGATAAGCCCTGGATTCATCAAACTCATCACAAAAGAAAACCAGATTATCTGGACATTTTTCCAGGAAATAAAAGAATTAGGGTGGGATATTCTTTTGGCTGATTTACAGAGGAAGTCTCTCTACACTCTTTTTGAGCAAGGGGGCAGATCGGAACTGGAAGAAAAAATCATCCAAGATATCAATACCCTTCTCATTTCCCCTGCAATACGGGCATTTATCCACGATCAATACAAACCTTTCTTGCTCAATGGGAGTCTGGATATTCGAAAATATATCACACCAGATGCTTTTGTATTGAGATCTTTCCAACCCTTGGAAATTATTCTTACGAGCTATAAAAAATATTCAGAGTTTATATAAGCAGAAAACAGAATGTTGTTTCAAGATCAGTCTTTGACAAATTCACCAAAACTTGGTAAGAAAAGAGCATTGTACAACCTAAAAAGAGTGAAAAAATGAGCACGAATGAATTTTCTAGAATGATTGAGATCAAAAAATTACACTCAGAGCCTAAGGAATACAGCTTTATTTTGTCTGAGGATGAAATGAAGAAGCTGGCTTTAAGGTTTGGGTTTGAAGGACTTTTGGGGGTGGAGAGCACGGTGAGTTTGAATAAATCGGGGTCACGGGTTTTTGTGGAAGGACATGTGCACGGAGAGTTTCAGGCGGATGCTTTTTCTGGGGTGAAAAGGTTTGAGGAGACGATTAAGGTTTTGATTTTTACTGATAGAATGGCCAAGGATTTTGATGCGGCAAGGCTTGAGGAAAACATCAATGATCCTTGGGATTGTGAGCTCATGGAAGAGGAAACAATTGATGTTGGCGAAATCATCGCTCAATATATTTCCCTTGCCACCATGGAATTAGAAGGAAGCGACCAGCCCCGGGTGATTGAGCTTTTTTAAGTGTAAGGATTCTCTGACGATTTGACGATAAACCGTAAGGGAATTCCCCACAAATTAAAGGATTTTCTCATTTCATTTTCAAGATAACGCAGGTAAGACTCTTTCATCCGTTCTTTGGAATTGGCAAAAATTGCAAAAGTTGGGGGCCTTGTCTTAATCTGGGTCATGTATTTAAATTTAAGGCGAATCCCTTTAACGATGGGTGGTGGATGGGACTCGGTTGTGTATTTGAGCCAATCATTCATTTTCCCCGTAGAAATGCGTGTATTCCAGAGGTCATAGAGCTTAAACGCTTCTTTGAGCAGTTCATCAGTGCCTTGACCATTCAGGGCAACGAGCGGCACGAAAGGAACGCCTTTGGCTTGATGAAGCGTGCGGCTGAGTTTATGTTCGATTTCTTCGAGCGTTGCTTTTTTATTGGTGACTTGGTCCCATTTATTAAGCCCTAAAACAAGACAGCGGCCTTCTTTGATGACGTGGGAGGCAATATGGAGGTCTTGAAGCTCTAAAATTGTCGTGGCATCCATCAAAAGCACAACAATATGGGCATATTGCACCGCGCGCAGGGCATCGGCCACCGAAAGTCTTTCGAGTTTTTCATCAACTCTTGCCCGTCTTCTTTGTCCTGCCGTATCTACAAGCCTTATTTTCTTGCCCTCGTAGGTGAAATCCACGGAAATTGAATCCCGGGTCATGCCCGCTTGTGGGCCAGTCAGGAGCCTGTTATATCCCAAAAGTGTATTGACGAGCGTTGATTTTCCAGCATTGGGCCTGCCAACGATGGCGATTTGAAGGATAGGGGCTTCGTCTTCTGTCTCTTCTACGGGTGTTTCGTGCTGAATGAGAATATCATAAATATCGGAAACGCCTTCTCCGTGGGCCGATGAAATGGGAAGAGGGTCGCCAAGGCCAAGCGTATACATCTCGTCTAAATTGGGCAATACGCCTCGATTTTCAGCTTTATTGGCCAAAAGATAAATGGGCTTTCCCATGCGGCGGACTTTTTGAGCTAAATCCATATCCGTGGGGGTTAACCCTTCTCTTGCGTCAATCATGAACAACACAACGTCGGCAAAGGAAATACCTTGCTCTGTTTGGGCAAAAATCCTGTTTTCAAGGTCATCTGCGCCCATCATTTCAAGACCGGCCGTATCAATGATTGTGAAATTTAAATCCGCAATCCGGCCATTCCCTTCACGCCAATCCCTGGTTACACCTGGCTGATCATCAACCAGGGCAAGCTTTTTACCGCACAAACGGTTAAATAGAGTCGACTTTCCAACATTTGGACGCCCAACAAGGGCAACTTTTAACATCAAAATTACCTATACATTAAAAGTTGACCGTCCTGCGTGATCATCAGGAGGGTGTTTTTGACAACAATTGGTTGAACGCTCACAATGCCAGGCAGATCGATTTTTTCCACAATCTCCCCTGTTTTGGGACTCAAGACAAAAAGCTCGCCTGTGGTTCCGGCGACATACAGTTTTCCTCCCCCAAGGGCAGGAGGCGACCAGTGGATAAATTTATCGAATAACTCAGGATTGGTTTCGGGTAACTGTGTTTCCCAAATGATTTTCCCGGTACTTTCTGACAAAGCAACAACGCTGCGCTTTGATGTGGTGAGGAAAATGGTGTTCCCTGAGATAATGGGAAGCCCCATAGCGCCAATTTTTGCATCCCATAGGCTCAGACCCGTTTTAAGAGAAATTTTTGCAAACTGATTGTTCAAGCTTCCTGCATAGACAAAATCCCCTTTGATCACTGGATTTGCAGTCACGTGCGGGAAAATCTTTGCAAGAGCACCTTTGGATTCACCTAAAGTTTTTGACCATAGGAAAGATCCATTTTTTGATTTAAGAGCCACCAATTCCCCAGAGCTATAAGGGATCACGATGACCGGTCCATTGGATGCGGGGCTTACAGGAAGGGCAACAGATGCAGACTCTGGGATGCCTTCATGGGCCCAGATTGCCTGGCCATTTTGAGTGGAATAAGAACTTGTTCTATTGTTTTCGGTTACAACTGAGACGATATCTTGTTCAACAACAGGCGCGCCTCTTGCAACGCCAGAAAGCTGCTTTTTCCATACAATCGTTTTTGTTGCAAGGGAAATTGAAACGAGCTCGCCCAAAGATGTGGCGATATACAAATGACCTTTATCATAGGCCATTCCGCCTCCAAAAAATCCATCCGCATCTTCTCTTCCAGCATCCAAAAGTTTAAGTTCCCAAAGCTTTTCCCCGGAATTAAAATCGTAAACTTTTAAGACATCTCCTGAACCCAAAACAAAAATCTCATCTTGAACGACTAGAGGAGGAGATAAAATGTCAAGTCCTGTATAAAAATTTAAATGGATTTCTTTGCTGGGCGCAATGTTTTCTCCCAAAATACCATGGGGAACAAGACGCGTTTTGGAAAATCCAAAATTTTCCATGCTTAAAATTTCGGTGGGATTGGAGAGTTCGACTTCAATATTGGCCTTCTCCTTTTGTGTTCCACTGGAAAAAATAGATTCTCTTTTTCCTTCTAAAGGTTTTTTATCCGAACAGCTTGATAGTAGAGTCAAACAAACGACACTTAAATATATTTTTCTCATTTTACTTTCTTTTTTCCTTGCTCTTCGTGAGGTTTGATTGCATCGGCATCTAGTTTTTCAAGAACGGCTTTGGCCCGTACAATAATACCTTGGGGTGCTTGCATATCATCTTTTAGGCGCGTTGCAATTTTGCGCATTTCCACCAAATTGTTATCTTTCCCATGTTGTATCATCAACGCTTCTAAAGCCAAATAATGCCAACCGGCATTTGAAATGGACAAAGCTTCCAAATGTTCCATCACTTCAGGTTTATGTTTTTCTGGGAAAGGACCATGGGCTGTGACAATTGCCGTGATGTCTTTATAGAATTTAGGTGTACCAGGGTCTTTTTGAATTGATTCGTAAGCGTGGTAAATTTTTTCCTTCAATTCATCTTCTTTCACGATTGCTTTATCGTACATCAGATCCAAAGCATAGGCTTTTTGAAGACGAACCAACGTTCTGAAGCCTTCATTCCCTTTAAATTCCAAGTCATTCAATTGCTGGAGTGAACCTTCATAATCTCCATTTTCAATAGACCTGAGCGCTTCCATATAATGATTGGTGAGCTTTTCCATATTGTCTTTGCTATAATTACTCCACAAAAGATGGGCAATGGATCCTGCTAAAACAACACCAAAAGTCAAAATGAGATACTTTCCGTAACTATTCCACAACTCGTAAGCACGCTTGTACTTCAATTCTTCTTCAACTTCTTGAAAAAATTGTTCGCCTTCTATATTTTTATTCACAGCATATCTCCTGTTTATTCATAACATAAACTTATGTATACACTATTGGGGCATTACTTTTCAATAACGATTTCTTTTCTCTTGAAGAAAAAGTGTAATTAGCGCTATAAAGGTTTGAGTGAATAAATTATATATAAGGAATGGTGAAGAGTTATGTTTTCTAGATTATTTGGATTACTTTCAAAGGATATGGCGATTGATTTGGGAACGGCCAATACGCTGGTGTATGTCAAAGGAAAGGGCATTGTTTTGAATGAACCTTCCGTGGTGGCGGTGACAAATCATAAAGGGAGGCAGCAGGTTCTATCCGTTGGGGATGATGCTAAATTGATGGTGGGGCGTACGCCTGGTAATATTCAAGCCATTCGTCCTTTGCGTGACGGTGTGATTGCGGACTTTGAAATTGCTAAAGAAATGATTATGCATTTTATTCGCAAAGTCCATAATAGACGCGGGTTTGCAAGCCCTCAAATTATCATCTGTATCCCTTCAGGAGCAACGCCTGTTGAGCGTAAAGCCATTCATGACGCCGCCCAAAGCGCTGGTGCAAGGCGCGTTCTTTTGATTGAAGAGCCGATGGCTGCGGCAATTGGTGCGGGGTTGCCTGTGACAGAACCTACAGGGTCGATGATTGTCGATATTGGTGGGGGGACAACTGAGGTTGCTGTTATCTCCCTTGGCGGGATCGTTTATGCCCGTTCTGTGCGTGTGGGCGGGGATAAAATGGATGAGGCCATTATTGCTTATATCCGCCGCCATTTGAATCTTTTAATTGGAGAGTCTTCGGCAGAAAAAATCAAAAAAACAATTGGATCTGCGTCTTTGCCTAAAAACGGAGAAGATGGCGCATCTATGCAAATTAAAGGACGAGACCTGACCACGGGCGTTCCTAAAGAAATTACGATTAGCGAGAGACAAATTGCCGAATCCTTGGCAGAAACAGTTGCGGCCATTATGGAAGCGATTAAAGTCACGTTAGAAAATACACCCCCAGAACTTGCGGCGGATATTGTAGATAAAGGGATTGTCATGACCGGTGGTGGAGCATTGTTGCGCAACTTAGACGCTGTTATCAGAGAGGCAACAGGTTTGCCTGTTATCGTTGCCGAAGACCCTCTTTCTTGTGTTGCATTAGGAACGGGCCGGGCCATTGATCAAATGAAAGAACTCAATACGATTTTGATGAATTTGCATTGATCTTTTCAATCGGCTTCTAAAAGGAGGCCGATATCTTTAAAATTTAGCGCTTTTCCACCTGGAATATCCATCGTGGGGCCAGTGTAGATAATGTATTTTTTGCATTCTATGATGCTTTTGGATTTTTCTTTATCAAAACGATGAAGCCTGCCAAGCCAATGGGGATCGAAAGTGCCTGACATTTTGATTTCAAA
>CAIYWZ010000099.1 GCA_903930075.1 uncultured Alphaproteobacteria bacterium
AACTATGAATTTACTCTATCGTAGTTTCCGTGGAGATTTCAATATATTTCTTTATGGTACCTGGGGAGTTACAATTTATGAAGGGTGAGGATGATTAATCTTTTGCTATTTTTTCGGCAATATATTATAATCAAATTACTGATAAATTAACTGTTTAGGAGAATAAAATGGCTTATAGCAACGATGTCATCGATCATTATGAAAATCCCCGTAATGTGGGGGTTTTGGATAAAAATTCCCAAAATGTGGGGACGGGACTTGTGGGCGCGCCTGCCTGCGGGGATGTGATGAAATTACAGATTGAGGTGGGAGAAAATGGGATTATTTCCGATGCCAAATTCAAAACCTTTGGATGTATGGCCGCCATTGCTTCCTCATCCCTGGCCACCGAGTGGATTAAGGGAAAAACTTTAGAAGAAGCTGGAAAAATTAAGAATACGGACATTGCTTCCCACCTTGCTTTGCCCCCGGTTAAAATTCACTGTTCGATTTTAGCCCAGGATGCAATTCAAGCTGCAATCAAAAATTATTCTTCAAAAAAAGAGGCTTAAAAAATGCGTGAACTTTTGCAGGTGACAGATGCTGCCAGGGTGCGTATTGCGGAGTTGATTTCTTCCAGGAACAAGCCCACAGCGGGTATTCGCGTGGGAATCAAAACGCGGGGGTGTTCAGGTCTTGCCTATAAAATTGAATTTGCCGATGAAATTATCAAGGGTGATGAAAAAATTATATTAAATGATACGCTCTTGTTAATAGATTCTAAATCAATTTTGTTTATGGTTGGTTCTATCATGGATTATATAGACGACAAAGTTCAATCGGGCTTTGTCTTTACTAACCCGAATCAGAAAGGATCGTGCGGCTGTGGAGAATCATTTTATGTATAACCCGGAAAGTAAAAATCCGTTTTCCTATTTTGGCATGGAGCCTCATTTTGATATTGATTTAGAAAAACTAGATCAAGCCTATTTTAAAGGTCAAAAGGAATATCATCCAGACAGGTATGCCCATAAGAATAGAGAGCAGAAAAAAGATGCCCAAATCATATCTTCGGTTCTAAATCTTGCCTATGGAGAGCTTAAAGACCCTATTTTGCGGGCAAAAACGCTTTTAAAAACACTCAGCCCAGATGCCCCTTGGATTGAAGATGAAACCTATATGGACGAAGAAATTTTGATGCAAATGATGGTTGTGCGCGAAACCTTAGAAGCCGCGTCCAATCCTTTGGAAGCCAAACGGATTGTGGAGGATATGCAGCATCAAATGGACATTGAAACAAGAAATATGTCCGCGGCATTTGCCTCAAGGGATACCGAGCGCTTAAGACGCTCCATCACAAGGGCGCTTTATGTGAGAAAAGTTTTGAATGAGGCCCAAAGACTTTTGCGCCGGCCCTTTATGCAAGAGCAAAATGCCGATCACAACACAGCTCAAAATTCCTCCCATTAAAGCTTAAAGGGGGGAATCATGCATCAAGGAACCGGAATTCATACGCACATTGAAAAATCCATCGCCTTTATTGTGCTGGATCGGCCAGACAAATTCAACGCCCTGAACCTTGACCTTGTCACGCATTTTTTTGAAATTTTTAAGGAATTGGATGAGAATCCACATATTCATTACATCGTGATTCACAGCTCAAGTGCGCATTTTTCCTCAGGGGGCGATATCAAAGATGCATATCTACATTATAAAGACAATAAACACTTTAACAATGAGACTTTTTTCAAAATTGAGTACGCGCTGATTAATAAAATCTATTCCTCCAAAAAAGCCATTTCTTTGGTTGCAGGCATTGCCTATGGCGCAGGGCTTGCGGTGGCATTGGCCTGTAGATATTCCATCTTTTTAGAACACGCAACGGGGCAAACGCCTGAGATTAAAATTGCCTTTTATCCCGATGCGGGTCTTTCCTATTTTCTGTGGAAAGGCGATCGAAAATTTAAAGGCTTTGCCCTTTATTTTGCCTTGCATGGATCTGACATCAGCGCCTATGAACTCGAGGCCGCAGGGCTCATCACAGGGGTTGTGGAAGATTTTGATATTTTTGCCATTAAAAAGGCGCTCATGGAACAGCAACCTTCTAACCATGGGTCGCTCATGGAGGTGATCAAGCCCTTCCTTTACCCCATTTCCCTGGAAAAGGCACAAAAGCTCTATCACAAAGTCATCCCTTATCAAACTTTGCATTTGGATGACATCAGCACAGATTTATTCAAAACATCCCCTTTGTCTTTATGGGCAACCTATACCCACATCGCAAAAACAAAAGATAAAACCCTGCGTGATGTCCTGAGCCTTGATCTTTGTCTCTCGAGTATTTTTCTTAAAACCCATGATTTCTTTGAAGGCATTCGCGTGCGCCTGATCGACCGCATGGATCACCCGCATTTTGGGGACAAACTCACCCCTGAAATTCAGGAAAAAATTTATAAAATATATAGAAGCCAGATCTAAAAGTCTCTCAAAACCCAAAGCGATGTATCTATTTTGCAACAAATATATGGTTTTAAAAAAAAAGAAGCTCCGTCCCTTCAAACAAACGTTGACCGTTTTCCCAAAAGTACTTAGTCTACGAATTGTAGCTCTTAAATGAATGAAGAGAATATATTTTACCGTAACATAACAATATAAAAGAAGAGGTTGATTCCCGTGAATAAAAGTGAATTAATTGATGCCGTATCTGAGGCAACTGGACTAAAGAAAGCAGAAGCAGCAACATCCATCGATGCAGTTTTTGGAGCACTTGTAGAAGCATTGGCAAGAGGCGAAGAAATTCGCTTGGCTGGTTTTGGAACATTTCTTGTGGGCGTTCGTAAGGCCACAGAAGGACGCAATCCACAAACAGGCGAAAAGATTTCCATCGCTGAAGCCAGAGTTCCAAAGTTCCGCGCTGCAAAAGCCCTCAAAGACGCTGTTGCATAAAGGTTTTAAAGTTTAATTAAAAAAAAGAAAGGGTCAGAAGGTTTTTTTGACTCTTTTTTTTATGTAAAAGGATAAACAAAAATGCGCATTTCAATCGCTTCCGACCATGCTGGATTTGATTTAAAAAGCGCCCTTGCCTCTGCCTCATTTTTGGATGAGGGAGTTTTCTCCACAGAAACATCCGATTACCCAGATTACGCCCGGATTGTTTGCCACAAACTTTTAAACGGTGACATAGACTTTGGAATCCTTATTTGCGGCACAGGAATCGGAATGTCCATGGCCGCAAACCGTTTTAAAGGCATCAGAGCCGCCCTGTGTCACACCAGTCAAGACGCACTCTATGCCAGAGCCCACAACAACGCCAATATCTTATGCCTTGGCGCACGCACGCAAGACGTTGAAACCGCCAAAGAAATTGTAAATGTCTTTCTAGAAACCCCCTTTGAAGGCGGCCGCCACCAAAGACGCATCGATAAAATGGATAGCTAGGCCGCCAGGGTCTACCCCATGAACTGTGTAAAGTCATTCCCAGGCCCGTAAACGATGGGGTGAATTTGGCAAGATTGGATTTAGAACACGTGGATTGTGGAAAAATATTTCCACGTGCTCTTTAATATTGAGACCATCAAATAAATCTGTATATTGAGCGTCTTCCCAAATCGCCTGGGTTGATGGGGTTGGGTAATACCATGTATCCTCAATTTGTATCCTAAATCGATTTCAAACTCATATCTTCATGATGCGATAGATGTGAAAAATGATCAAGAAATATGTCAATCTGGCCCGCAATCCTTATGTTCACTTTTTTTTGCAGGGATTAACGATTTGTTAAGGAGTTTTGTATATTATTTAGGAATAATGAACTTTAATGATAAGGAGAAATGAAAATGTTGAAAATAGCGCTTGCGGCAATTTTACCGGTGATGATGGTGGGGGAAGTTTTTGGGGAATTGAAATATATGAGTTCCAAAGAGAGAAAGGAAAAGTTCCAAGAATTAGTAAACGCAGAAGATGATGTTATTTTGAAGATCATAGAGTTTAAAGTAGATAAGATCGAAGAAAGTAATAAAAATAATATAAAAACGACGATGAACTCAAAACTTGAAACATTAAATAAACAATTGAAAGAGCCAAATATTGAGAGCTGCAAAACAATCTATAATCTGATTATGCAGAATTCTGATAAGGATAAACAAGCAAGTCAGAGTCTTAGACTGTTTAATGAGGCACAGACACCAGCAAACATTAAAAAGTATTTTTTAAGAACATATTTGCAATATAAAACGGCTGAACAACTTATAAGCGCTAAGGATGATGAATGTAAAACATTTCAAAAAGCTATAGATGCCGAAACAGACAAAACATATCCATTGTTTATTATTCATGAAATCGAAGGTCAATCTTCTCGTGAAAGGAGTGCCTCTACTGGTTCGGATGTTTCGGGAACGACAACATTATCTACTGAATCATCAAACGCGGGAAATACTCCTTCTAACGTTATTCATTCTGGAGAGCCTACTACTCGTGCAAGGAGAGATCGGAAGAGCGTCGTGTAGGG
>CAIYWZ010000100.1 GCA_903930075.1 uncultured Alphaproteobacteria bacterium
AAAATAAAAGTAAGATAAAAATGAAAAATATTATTAAAAATAATTGAAAAAATGTGTAATTTTATAGAAAATTAAAAGATATAAGGATGGGGAAAAATTAATTAGAAGTTCTACTTACAAAGTGCTGCGGAATGTCGGTTCTATATCTTTTTGAGTATAATTACCACACTCTTTGACTTCCAAAAGTAGACGATTGTCGTTCGATTGACCTTGAGCTGAGATTTTGGCTAAGAAATAGCACGCTTGGTATTTTTTTAGTTTTTTTTCGTCTGAATCTGGTTGCGTTGCTAATTTTTGTTGATCTTTTGCTTTTTCTAGACATTTATTTTTTGTTGTTTTCCCAGTAATCCAATGCATAGATGAAAAAACTTTTTGCTTATTTCGAAGATCTAATACAGAGGTAATTGCATTTTCACATGCCTCTTTCGCTTTTGCGATCAATTCTTGAGCTGTTGTTGGACATACAGGTGTACTCTCAATGCCCCAAACATCACAACAAGAGCTCAACATCATCGCAAACAGAACTGATTTTTTGATAGACAGCATTTCTTAAACTCCATAATTCCAATTCTCTTCATCATGACAGATGAAATATTAAAAAATGGTTAATGGCGATAGAAAATATTTTACTTGGCTTTTAAAAACCCAAGTGTTGCGTAAACTTCCGCTAGAGTTTCCCCCGCAATTTCCCTTGCTTTCTGGGCGCCTTTTTGCAAAAGATCGTCCAAATATCCATGGTCGGCCTCGAGTTTTTCCATCTCGAGTCTGATGGGGGAAAGTTCTGCGATCAGGAGATCGGAAAGTTCGGTTTTCAGTTTGGAGAACACGCAACCTTCGAAATGGAGGCAGGTTTCTTTTAATGTTTTTCCAGAAAGAGCTGCAAAAATCTCGAGCAGGTTCCGGGCTTCGGGCCTATTCTCTAGGGCCTCTGGGGTTCCTGGCAAAAGATCCATGTCTGTTTTTGCGCGCTTGATTTTATCGTAAATCACATCCGGCGCATCGGTCAAATGGATCCGTGATTGCTCTGAAGGGTCTGATTTGCTCATTTTCTTTGTACCATCGCGCAGACTCATGATTCTTGCCACGGATTCGACGATAAAGGGTTCTGGCTTGATGAAAACTTCTTTTTCAAACCGGCTATTAAAGGACTGGGCAATGTCTCTGGTGAGCTCTAAATGCTGTTTCTGATCTTCTCCCACGGGAACATGGGTTGCTTTATACAGAAGAATGTCAGCTGCCATCAACACAGGATAGGAGAGCAATCCAAGGGAGGCCTGATCTTTTTGTTTGCCGGCTTTGTCTTTAAACTGCGTCATGCGATTGAGCCAACCAAGGGGGGTAGAGCATCCCAAAACCCAGGCAAGTTCACCATGCTGGGGTACATGGCTTTGCACAAAAATCGAGCATTTTTGAGGGTCCATCCCGCTTGCAATATAGGCCGCAGCTGCCCTTCTGGTGGAGGCGGTGAGTTCGCCTGGGTCTTGGGGGAGTGTAATTGCATGGAGGTCGACGATAAAAAATAGACATTCATGGGAATCTAAAAAGCTCCGCCAGTTGCGAATTGCGCCCAAATAATTCCCCAGATGAAGGGAACCTGTGGGTTGAACGCCAGTGAGAATTCTTTGTGTCATTGGTTATTACCCTTTTTTGTCGTTAAAATTTATAATTTATGCCTATCAAAATATGCAAGTCATGCAACCCATCATTATACAAAACGCGATCATAAAACCAAGTGGCTCTACCTTCAATGGAAAAGTGATCATCAAATTGATGACGATAGGTCCCCGTTACCCCCCAAAAGTATGCAAAACCTATGGTGACAAGATCATTGGATTCAAAAACATACCCAATATGCGCGCCTGTAATGGGAGTGAGAAACAAAGCCCAGCTTGGGACTTTATAGTCTCCAAAAAGTGGATTTCCAGTGAATTCTTTGCTCTTAAACATATCTTCATAATACAGCCAGGTCAGGTCAAGGCTTAAAAAAGTCCGATCAAAAACCCATGCATATTCAACTGAAGGACCTCCCAAAAGACTTATCTTTTTTGGTGGGCGTGTTTCTAAATATTCTACAGCTGCGCCTAAGTATCCTTTTAAATAAAGGCCTTCCCAGCTCGTTTTTTGCAAGGTATCTCCAGCATTTAAAGCGCTTAAGTAAAAAAAAGTGATGAAAATTTTAAAGAACTTCATAGGCTTCTCACAAAATCTGCCAGCCCCAATTGGCGATCTTTTTTGAGGCGTTCAGCATAAAGAATGGATTTAAGCTGCGTTAAGGATTCTTCTATATTGCTGTTGAAAATCACATAATCATATTCGGGCCAATGGCTCATTTCGCCCAGCGCTTTGCTCATGCGGTCTTGGACAACATATTCGGAATCTTCCGCCCGCAAGCGTAATCTTGTCTCTAATATATCTAGTGATGGAGGTAAAATAAACACAGGAACCATATCGGTTCTGGCAACCAAAGAAAGCTGCTGAGTTCCTTGCCAATCAATATCAAAAAGAATATCGCGTCCCCGGTCTAAAGCCTCGAGAACAGGAGCTTTGGGTGTTGCGTAGTGATTGCCAAAAATATAGGCATATTCAAGAAAATCTCCATTTTTTTTTCTTCTTTCAAATTCATCTTGGGCAATAAAATGATAATGCACGCTGTCAATTTCCGAAGCTCTTGGGGCCCTGGTTGTGACGGAAATAGAAAGGGAAATATGCGGATCGCTCTCTAGCAATAATCTTGAAAGCGTTGTCTTTCCGGCGCCGGAAGGGGACGATAGAACAAGCATAATTCCTCTGCGTTTGATATTCATTTAGATTGATTCCTTTCTCTTTTTCTCAATTTTTGAACAGCTATGTTATGATTTTCTAAAGACTCACTGAATTCGTGCTCCCGTCCTTCTTTGGCCACAAAGTAAAGATCACCTGTTTTTAAAGGATTAAAGGCAGCCATCAAAGACCCTCTCCCGAAGTTACAAATCGGTGTTGGAGGCAATCCGTAAACACGGTAGGTGTTAAATGGGGATTCTATTTTGAGATCTGTTTTTGATAAGGGCCTGGACAAAGTTTCTTTCCCTTGGGTGACCGCATAAATCACCGTTGGATCACATTGTAATTTCATGTTTTTTGAGAGTCTGTTATAAAAAACACTGGCAACACGCGGTCGTTCATGGTCAAGAAATGTTTCTTTTTCAATTAACGATGCCATAATCACAATTTCTGCAATATTTGAGGAAGGATAATCTTTTGAAAGTTCACTTAAAACTCTTTCCATTTCTTTTTCCATGCGATCGAGCAAAAAGCCCCTAGTTTGACCCCGTTTATATTCGTAAGTTGAAGGGAATAAAGCCCCCTCCAAAGGGATACGTGCGAGCGTCCCTTCCAGTTCTTCAATTTTTTTCAACCGTTCAACGATTTCAAAACTGGTGAGCCCCTCTGGTATTGTGAGTTTATACGTGACAACATCGCCTTTATAAATTTTTTCCATAACATGAAAAGGACTCATTCCTTTTTCAAACCTATATTCACCATGTTTTAAGGATAGATGTTTTGGATTCAAAATGAAATCTAAAATGATCGGCCATTTGGAGGGAATCATTTTTTCATTTTCTAAGGTGGATAAGATTTCTAAGGTCTTTGTTCCGGATGTGAAATATATAGTTTTCTCTTGTTCAACAAAAGAAGTGTAAAGTTGATCTTGAAAATAGAAATAGAATGAAAATGGGAAAAAAAATATAACGATTAAGGTTAGAAAGATTCTTTTTATCATTCAAAGACTTATATTTTTTTAAAAACCAAAGATGCATTCGTTCCGCCAAATCCAAAAGAATTGGACGCGGCAACCGTGATATTCTTTTCCTTTGCAATAAAGGGAACAAAATCTAAATCACACCCTTGGGATGGATTTTTCAGATTCAGCGTTGGCGGTAAAATACCCTTTGAAAGGGCAAGCGCCGTAAAAATTGCCTCAACACTTCCAGCTGCGCCTAATAAATGTCCGATGGAAGATTTCGTTGAAGAAACACTTAAGTGTTTTGGAGAGTCCCCAAAAAGCCTTTTCATCGCTGTGACTTCAATGGCATCTCCTAAGGGCGTAGAGGTTCCATGGGCGTTGATATACCCAATTTCTTCCAAACTTACGCCTGATCTTTTAATGGCCGCTTGCATTGCTCTATATGCACCATCTCCTGTTTCTGAAGGAGCAGTGATATGATAGGCATCTCCTGAGAGACCATAACCAATAACTTCAGCATAAATTGTGGCCCCGCGTTTTTTAGCGTGTTCATATTCTTCCAAAACAACAACACCGGCCCCTTCTCCCATCACAAAGCCATCTCTGGCATCATCCCAAGGGCGCGAGGCTTCTTCAGGTGTATCATTGAACGAGGTTGATAGAGCTCTGGCTGCACAAAAACCCGCAATCCCGAGCCTTGTCACCGCAGATTCGGCTCCCCCTGCAACCATCACATCGGCATCATCAAGTTGAATCAGCCTTGCCGCGTCACCAATGGCGTGAGCCCCTGTAGAGCAGGCCGTGACAACAGAATGATTCGGGCCTTTGAACCCAAATCTTATAGAAACTTGACCTGAAATGAGATTGATTAAGGATGCAGGGATAAAAAATGGGCTAACGCGCCTTGGGCCCTGTTCATGCAAAATAATGGATGTTTCGTAAATACGGTTTAACCCGCCAATGCCAGAACCAATCAAAACGCCTGTGCGTTCAAGTGATTCTTCATCGGTGGGCATCCATCCAGAATTTCGAACGGCCTCATCAGCTGCCGCAATACCATAAAGAATAAAATCATCAATTTTTTTCTGATCTTTAGGCTCTAAAATCGCATCTGGATCAAACTGACCCAGATCTTTTCCCCGGGGAACAAGCCCTGCAATTTTTGTAGGTAAGTCATTTGTCTCAAACTTGAGTATCTTCCCGATGCCTGAAACAGACGAGATAAGCTTTTCCCAGGTATGGTTAACACCATTTCCTAAAGGGGTTACAAGCCCCATGCCTGTTATGACAACGCGTCTCATTTTTAAAACCTTTAAATGCTTACGCAACTTTTGAGTTGATAAAATTAATAGCGTCTTGAACTGTTAATATCTTTTCTGAAATTTCTTCTGGAATTTCACAATCAAACTCTTCTTCTAAAGCCATCACAAGTTCTACTGTTTCAAGGCTATCTGCCCCGAGTTCGTCCCTAAAACTTGCCTCTGGTGTAACTTTTGATGGTTCTACACCAAGATGCGTAGCAACAACTTTTTGAACGCGTTCTGCAATATCTGACATTTTTTATACCTTTACTTTAATTATACTTTATATAAGTACTTTATTACTTATATGTGTCCGTGCTACCATAAAATATTTCTTTTTAAAAGCTTAAAATACAATTTTTATTAAAAAGATGAATTATACATATCAATTTACAACACAGATGTCTACAAATTTGATTCGCTTTTCTATTTCAGACATGCTATATTTAGAAAATCGAGGTATTTATTAATTATGCGTATTGTTGTTTTATTAGGTGGATGGTCTGTTGAAAGAGAGGTTTCTTTCTCTAGTGGAGAAGCTGTGTGTAAAGCTCTTCTAGAATTAGGCCATGAGGTTATTTCAATTGATCCAAATCCAGATTTGCGTTTGTTTATTGCGCAAATTGATGATGCAAAACCAGATGTTATTTTTAATGCTCTTCATGGAAGATATGGTGAAGATGGCAGAATACCTGCGATTTTAGATGTCCTGAAAATTCCGTATACCCATTCTGGCGTCTTAAGCTCGAGTGTTGCAATGGACAAAGTCGTCTCACGTAAAATTTTCCAAGGACTTGGGATTGATGTTGCAAAAGGAGGGGTTTTTACGCCCACACAAATCAAACAAGGCCACGTTATGACCCCGCCTTATGTGATTAAACCCATTTGTGACGGATCGAGTATTGGCGTTGCTATTATTCAAACGGATGAGGATTTGGAAAAATGGTCTCATAATGATATTTTTGGAAAAGAATATCTTATTGAAGATTATATTCCAGGACACGAAGTTCAGGTCGCCATTATCAATGGAAAATCTTTAGGAGTTATTGAACTGGTCCCCCACACAGGATTTTACGATTATGAAACGAAATATACGCAAGGTTTGTGTACGCATTTAATGCCAGCACCTCTACCTCAAAATATAGAAGAATATCTACTTTCTGAAACAGAAAAAGTGTTCCAGTCCCTAAATTGCCGTGGCATCGCAAGGGCGGATTGGAGATATGATGATAAAACATCAAGGATTGTATTGCTAGAAATCAATACACATCCAGGGTTTACACCCCTTTCTCTTGTTCCTGAAATCGCGGCTTATAAAAATATAAGCTTTAATCAAATCGTTCAAATGTTAATAGAGATGGCGGATTATGATCATTAAATTAGATGAAAAGAGACAGAAAATGTCACAAAAGCAAGTTTTTTATGAAGGCGCAGAAAAAATTTATTATGCCGGCACAAAAGATGAAGATCATCAAGTCTCAACGCTTATTTTGCATTTTAAAGATGACATCATCAGCCCTTTAAATAAAAAACAAACGAGCATACAAGGTAAGGGAATTCTCAATAACAGAATTTCTGCCAAATTACACACGCTTTTACAAGAATACGGTTTTCCAACGTATTATATCAAAACTCTGAACATGCGTGAGCAAACCTTGGCTTATGTGGATCCTATGCCCATGCGCATTCGTATACGTAATATCGCATCCCCATTATTTGCGGAAAAATTTGGAATGGAACCGGGGAGACGCTTTTATAAGCCCATTATTGAGTTTTTACTTAAACCCTTTAATGAGGAACTTTTGGTCAGCGAATCCCATGCCCAACAATTTATTGGCGTTGGAAAACAAGATATGGAATTGCTCAAGGAATTTGCAATTCGTGTAAGTGAATTTTTAAGTGGATATTTTACCGGGTTAGAGACACGGCTCATTGATATTAAATTTCGTTTTGGCAGAGCGATTGATGAAGAAGGCGATGTTTATTATCTTTTATGTTCAGAATTGACGCCAGACACGTTTAATATTTGGGATTACCAAACAAACGAGATGCTTTCGCGTGAACGTTTTGAAATGAAAATGAAAAATCCAGAAAAAGGATATCAAGAGATTGCTTCCCGGATGAAGATTTTAAGTGACGATAACCAGGCTTAATTTAAGCTGATAGGTTAAAGTTGCCTGGGTTCTTTTCTTCTGTGGGAGAAAGCTTCTTCATTTCTTTTTGTCCTTGACGCCATGTATCTGCCATCTGATCTAAGGCTCTTGCGATGGCATCACAAAGCTTTTCATCATTGGTGACATTCATATGACTGATCATGGTGACCATGGACATGTAATATTCTTCCAAATCTTTTGCTATTTTTTCTTGAGATGGATCTTTGACTTCCAAAACAGAAGCTAAACCTTCTAAAATCAAAATTGATTTTTCAGAAACTTTTGTCCGCTCTTCATATTCTTTGCGTACCACGTGATCTTTTGCAATGCGCATATGCTTTGCAGCGGTTGACAAAAGAAGAGCCACTTGGTCGCCCGGCCCTAAATTGGCGAGGTTGGTTGTCTGATAAGCCCCAACCTGACTTGCATATGGATTCATGTTTAAAACTCCTTATTTAACACTTACCATCAGTCTAGGAAGCAAAAGTTAACAAAGTGTTACCAAGATTATTCTTTTTGAGCAATCTCAACCAATCCAAGCTCATGGGCGGAAAGCGCACCGATCGCATTCAAAATCGCAAATGTTGCCAGAGCTTCTTGCTGTATGGCAGTGGCCAAGCCTTGCTGAGCTTGAAGCAATAAACTCTCCTGATTCAAAACATCCAAAAGAGTTTGTGTTCCAAGGCGCTCTCCCTGACGCAGCGCCTGCAAAGCCTCGGTATTTGCCGCAATCGATGCCCTTTGCGCAGCAATTGTATCTCTTGCTCTGATCAGCTGTTGCCAGCCTTGAGTAACCGTCTGAATACCTGTACGTCTGGCGGACTCAACCTGAAATTTTGCTTTTTGAATTGCTTCAATACTTTGATTAAAGGCCCCGACATCTTTGAGTCCATTAAATAAATTCCAGTTTGCTTGTATGGAATAAATTTGGTTTTGGGCTGGATTTGTCGCAGAATTCGTTCCAACATGGGGAAAGTTTGAGGGAACATTTGCTCCTGAATACCAGTTATAGCCCCATTGAGCTTGCAAATCAATAGTAGGTAAAAATGCTCCAGCTTTAACAGTCCACCCTTCGTTCATAGCTTTTTCGGTGAATTTTGCTTGAATAATCGCTGAATTTCTTTCAAGGGTCAGATCGATGGCTTCTGATAAAGATTTTGGCAATTTTTCTTTAGGCAAAGAGGGAAGAGTAATATGCCCTGGAAGACTGCCAATCACTTTTTGATAGGTTGCTCTGCTGACTTCAACATCCCCTTGAGCTGAAATACGCTGGGCTTTAGATCCTTCGTACCCTGCCTGGGCTTGTAGAAGTTTCGCCTTTGTATTTTCCCCAACTTGGAATTTTGTTTTTTCCGCCTCATAAACGGCTTTAAGAGATTGTTCATTGGCAAGATTAAATCTTAAAACTTCTTGCTTTGTTAAGTAATCCATATAGGCCGTAATCGCATTCGTAAGCGTTGTGGATTCTGTATTATTAAGCGCTGAAGCTGCAGCCATAACATTGTATTGAGTTGCGCTTAAGTTTGCAAGATCCCTGAGTCCACTAAAAATGTTATATTTGGCAGTTAACCCTAAATTTAAATTGTTATAGTTAGAGGTGTAACTACTAGCTGCAAACTGTTGTTGAGGAGTAGGATTGTCTGCAGCAGTATATGAAAAAGATGAGTTATTATTTGAATAAGTACCTTGCGCACTCAATGTGGGTAAAAACGTTCCCATAGCAATGCCTTCGTTTTCCATTGTGCTTCGATAATCAGCTTGAGCCGCGGCCAAATCTGGGTTGGTCTGATAGGCTTCCATCAGAGCTTGTTTGAAAGGATCAGTTTTGGTTTTCTCCAAAGCAAAAAGAGGGAAAGTTAAAGCTGTCGTTAAGATTAAAGTATAAAATTTCATTTTATTAATATCTCCTTAAATTTGTATCTATTTCTATTGCCCATTGATGAATGCCGCCCACAAAGTTAGCAACATTCTCAAAGCCTTCGTCTATCAAAATCCTGGCAGCCCTTTGACTTCTATGCCCATGATGGCAAAGCAGAATATTTTTTTTCTCTTTAGAAAACTCCTCCAAACGCGAATAGATCTGCCCTAAAGGAATATGGATTGATCCAGGGAACTCTACAATCTCTAATTCCCATTTTTCACGAATATCGATGATGATATACGAATCAGGGTCTAAATCCAAAACATCCTTAGGTCTTAACTGTTCTACATCATAATCAGTAAACAAAGTCTTAAAGTTCGAAAACATTTTTTTTCCTAAAAAGATCACTTACCGGAATTTGCGTCTCTGTGATCATAGACGATGTCATCTTATTTTTATACATAATTTTCCCGTAAAAATAATTTACATCGGAGTGATCAACATAAATAATTCTTCCCTTATGTGTTAATTGATCCAAAAGATGCAGCGGAAATTCTTCTACCGCGCCATCAATAAAAATAACGTCATAAGGAGCTTTTGTAGGGTATCCATTTTCGAGTTCGGCTATCAAAACAGAATGCAGCCTTTCCCTTGGGTATGTTGCTGTTTTAAGAGGAAGATTAAATAAATGCTCGTTTTGAGGAAGCTCTATACCCCAAACCTCTCCCGCAATGTGAGCAATAATCGCCCCATAATATCCACATGAAAGAGGCAAGACCAAAACTTTCTCATCCCCCGTAATTTTAGCTTCTTGCAAAAGCTTGGCATATACTTTTGTATTGGAAAAAAAGCGATCTTTGGAAAGAGGTGTTGAATTTTCGTAAACCAAGGCATGGTCTTTCAAACCATTTTCTACAAAATAATCTCTTTCCACTCGTAAAAAAGCCGATAACAGGGCCTGATCATGAATTCCACTAGGTTTAAGGGAATTGTTGATCATATTGATAAATTGTTTTTTGACTTCCATAAAAATAAACCAAATATTAACTTTACTAAAGCATCATGATATTTCTTTATTAAGAAAAAGTAAACGTGTAAGTTTAGTTGTGTTAACTTTAAGGAAAATTTCATATAAACTTGTTATTTATTGAAAAATATGATACAAACGATTTAAAGATAGAAATTAAATATTATAAACATGGAAGTTTGAGCATATGGTTGGTTTAGAAAAGTCAAAAGAAAATAACAATTCTAATGTATGGGTTATATTTTTGGGTGCACTATCATTTTTGTTGATTGTCTCCATAGGCGCTTACATTATCGTTTCATACACCTCAGCGGTCAAAGAATCGCCCGAAGCCACAGCAGAGAAGTCTTTTGGTGGGTCAAGGGAACGTTCTTACCCAGTAGAAGCCCGGGAAGTTGAAATCGGAAAAATGAGCAAAATCCTCAATTCCATTGGAACACTCGTTGCCCATCAATCGGTAGATATTAAAACAGATATGCCCGGACGCGTGCGAAAAATTCTCTTTAACGATGGATTTTCGGTGAAAAAAGATGACGTGTTGATCGAGTTTGAGGATGATCTCCAAAAAGCAAAATTGAAACAGGCTGAGGCAAGTTATGCTCTAAACAAAGCTAAGTTTGACCGCACCCAAGAACTCCATGGAAAACAGTATACAAGCGCAAAAGATAAAGATAAGGATCTTGCCGAACTTAAACAAGCTGAAGCTCAATTGGATATCGCGCGCGTAGAATTGGCAAAAACAAAACTACTTGCTCCTTTTGATGGAGCAGTTGGAATTATGAAAAATATCAGTGTGGGGTCTTATGTGCAACCCAATACCGATATTGTAACTCTTGTGAACCTGAACCCGATTAAAGTCGATTTTAAGATCCCTGGTGCATATCTGAAGGTGATCAAAGTTGGTCAAAAAGTTAAGATCTCTGTTGATGGATATGAGGGTGAAACTGTTGCGGGCGAAATCGAAGCGATAGATTCAAAAGTGGATGCGATTGGCCATGGTTTGGCGTTGCGTGCAAAAATCACAAGTCAAGATGGCACGCTCAAACCAGGTTTATTCGCCAGAGTTTCCGTCATTATTGGTGAAAATGCCAAGTCTTTGATTATTCCTGAAAAAGCTATCGAGCGCAATGGAAACGAAGAGTTTGTTTTGACTGTTGCAAATGGAAGAGCGATGAAAAAACAAATAATTACAGGCGTTAAAGAAGATGGACGCGCGGAAGTTCTCAAAGGTCTCAAGCCCAAGGAACTTGTGATTATAGCTGGGCAACAACAAGTTCGAGACGGCTACCCTGTTACAGTGAGTAAAACAGCCGCATTGGGATTTAACAAAAAGTAAAGGTACATGAGTTATGAGACTTCCTGAATTTTGTATTCGAAGACCTGTTTTTGCAACGGTGATGAGCGTTATTCTTGTCTTAATTGGGCTTGTTTGCGGAAGTCGTCTTCCCATTATGGAATTACCCAAAATTGACAAGCCAACGATTACCGTAACGTCGAATTATCACGGAACAAATACCGAACTCATGGAAACTGGAATAACAAAAGTCTTAGAAGAAGAATTTTCTAAGATCGAAGGTGTTGAGCTTATTTCATCCATGTCCCAGCAGGGTTTGAGCCGAATCATGATTCAGTTCCGTCCCGGCCGCTCTTTGGACGCAGCATCAAGCGATATCCGTGACAAACTCAGCAGAGTTAAAAGAAAATTGCCCCAGGATATGGAAGACCCAACATTAAGTAAGGCAACTTCTGACGAAAAACCAATTCTTTATGTTGCGCTTTCCAGTGATAACCGAACCCCTGAAGAAATTGCAGAGTATGCCAGAGGTTCTTTGGAAACCGAATTCGTCACATTAGACGGCGTTGGAAGCGCAAATGTGATTGGAGGCGGGCTATACAAAATGAATATTTGGCTAGATCCCCTCAAACTTGCCGCCTATGATCTAACAGCCAATGATGTTTTCACCACGATTAATCGCCAAACAAAAGACTTTGCCACAGGTCAAATCATGGCGGGAGATCGTGAATATCTCGTGACAACAGTTTCTTCAATGATTACACCAGAAGAGTTTGATCAGTTGATTATTACGCCTGGTGATCGTAACGGCGTTAAGGATATGTTTGTGAGACTCTCTGACGTTGGAAGAGCTGAATTTTCTGCCGACGAGAAAGACAGCAAAATTCTCTATAATGGTAAAAATGCCGTTGTCATCGTTATTATTCCCCAATCCACAGCAAACCCCTTGGATGTTGCGCAGCTTGTTAAGAAAAAAATGACAGAGCTGCAGGCAACCCTTCCATCGGACTTTAAGATGGAAGCTGCCATGGATCAAACTCTCTTTATCGAGCAAGCTGTACATGAAGTTTATGAAACGATAGCAATTGCAACGTTGCTTGTATTGATGGTGATTCTTGGATTTTTAGGCACACTTCGCGCATCATTTATTCCACTCGTGACAATACCCGTGTCCTTAATAGGGTCTTTGATTATTTTGTACGTTTTTGGATTTAGTATTAACATTTTAACGCTTCTATCCCTTGTTCTTGCAATTGGGCTTGTGGTGGATGACGCGATCATTGTTCTGGAAAATGTGTATAGGTATATTGAAGAAGGAGAAACGCCAGTACAAGCTGCCATAAAGGGAAGTAGTGAAATTAGTTTTGCCGTTATTGGAATGACAATAACGCTTGCCGCGGTTTATGCCCCGATTGCCTTGTCTTCGGGAATGACAGGTAAATATTTCAGGGAATTCGCCCTAACGCTCGCAGGAGCTGTGATTATTTCTGGATTTGTCGCTTTAACTCTTTCCCCAATGATGTGTTCAATATTCTTAAAACCACATACTGCCCGCAAAAAAGAAGAAGACAATTCGATCGTTCGTCAAGGCAAAAACACTATTTCTGATTTCTTGAGAGATTTTGGAAACTTGATTGAAAATGCCTATGCGCGTATCCTTTTATTCTTAATACGTTTCCGTATTGCTTTTGTTTTATTCACCTTTTTTGTAACCAGTTTAGGATACTATTGTATTTTAGTGGGCATAGCTAATACGCCTATTGCAAGAGAATTAGCCCCAGAACAAGACCGGGGTATTTTGAATATTAAAGCAACCCCACCAGATGGAGCAACGGTTCCTTATCTTTCTAAATATTTAGATATTATTGATGAAGAATTAGATCGCATCCCAGAAGTCAGGGCACGCATGACGATTGCAGAAAAACAAAATGGCAGGGGTAATGTTATGCTCCAGCATTGGAATAAAAGAAAAAAATCTGCTTCAAAAATTGCCGAAGAAACGCAATCGAAATTTGAACAAAAAATTACCGGCGTTTACGCAACAATTACGGCGCCTTCTAGTCAATTTGGTTCAAGCGGAGGATCAGAAGATGGATTATCCTTTGTTCTTTTGACATCAAAGTCCAACGCGGAGCTCCACAGTATGAAAACTCAATTGGTGAACGCTCTTGCCAAATTGCCCGAGCTTGATAAGCAGATTCGTTTCGCAGGGTCCGCAGAAGCAAAAGAATATGTTGTATCCATTGATAAAGATAAAGCTGGAGCTTTGAAAATTAGCCCAGGAGACATTGGCGAAACCCTCATGATTATGGGTAAGGGAAAAGTTGCAGCCCGTATTAAAAGAGATGGCCGCGAACATGATACCATAGTACAGGTAGAAGAAAAGTATCGCCGTAGTCCCAAAGATTTAACAGATATTTATGTCCGCGGAGAAAAGGGAACAATGGTGGCTTTAGCGGATTTGATTAAGGTTGAAGAAAAAACAGCCGCTCCGATTATTAACCATTTTCAACGTTTACGTTCTGTTGGAATCTATGCAAAAGTCGCTCCAGGATATTCATTTGGCGATGCCTTAGATGCAATTGCCAAAACAGCAAAAGATATTCTCCCTGAAGGCACGAAGATTGACTGGGAAGGTGAAACACGTAGTTATTTTGAGGAACAAGCCAATATGCTCTTGGTTTTTGTCTTGGCTCTGGTCTTTATTTATTTGGTGCTTTCAGCTCAATTTGAAAGCTTTGTTGACCCGGTTGTGATCATGCTGAGTGTTCCTTTATCTATGCTTGGCGCTTTATTAACATTAAAGATGACAGGTCAAACTTTGAATCTTTTTTCGCAAATTGGATTTGTAACGCTCATTGGACTCATCACCAAGCATGGTATTCTCATTATAGACTTTGCCAATGCAAAATTAGCAAAGGGCAATGATCGCATTCAAGCCGTTGTAGATGCATCAAAAATGCGTCTTCGTCCAATTATCATGACAACCGCAGCGATGGTTTTGGGAGCTGTTCCTTTGGCATTTGCAAGCGGTCCTGGAGCCGAACTCCGCAGACCCATTGGATGGGTAATCGTTGGGGGAATGACATTTGGAACGATTTTCACACTTTTGGTCATCCCTGTCGTTTATACCTTTGTTGGCTCACATAAAAATTTCTACTGGAAGAATATTTTAAAGACATTGAATATCATCAAAGAAAAACCTGTAATGTAAATACCATGAAACCTTTGATCTCAGCTTCTATTTTATCAGCAGATTGGAGTAGATTAGAGGATGAGCTTTCTTATTTAGAAAACGCAGGTGTAGACCTTATCCATCTGGATGTCATGGATGGACGATTTGTGCCAAATATCACCTTTGGTTTTAAATTTATTGAAACCTTAAAAGAGCTGACCAACCTTCCCTTAGATGTCCACCTGATGATTGAAGAACCCGAAAAACATATTGATGGATTTATCAAAGCCGGCAGTGACATCTTAACCGTTCACGCTGAAGCGACCCATCATTTGCAACGTTTGGTCAGCAATATTAAAGAAAAAGACGTAAAAGTTGGTGTCGCGATCAATCCTGCAACGCCACTTTGTGCTTTAGATTGGGTGCTCGAAGATATTGACCTTGTCCTGATGATGACAGTTAACCCCGGATTTAGCGGACAAAAATTTATTCCTCAGATGCTGGGTAAAATCAATCAGTTTAAAGGAAATTGCCAGCTTTCTGTGGATGGTGGCATTAACAAGACTACAGTTCAAAAAATTCAAGGGGTTGACATTCTTGTCGTGGGATCGTATCTTTTTGATGGAGATGAAAGTTATAAACAAAAAATTCAGTTTCTTAAAGGGGAGAAATGAAATGGTGCACTCGAGGGGATTCGAACCTCTGACCTTTGCCTCCGGAGGGCAACGCTCTATCCATCTGAGCTACGAGTGCGCATTGATTAAAATTACTTATACGCAAATTATTGGGAAAAATCAATGAATGAAAATAAAACAATAACACTTTCTTGTTCTGGAGCCGATGAATCGAAACATCCACAGGTCTATTTACTTTTAGATGCAAATAAGGTAACAATCTGTCCGTATTGTTCAAAAGAATTTACTAAAGACGAGGAAAATCATGACTAACCCAAAAAGAAAAGAAAAAATAGTTGGAATCTCTCATGTTGCAGAAAGTCAAACCCCAGCATTTAATCCATGGTTGATTTGGTTCCCAGCAGCTTTGTTTTATTGTTATCAGTTTATTTTGCGTGTTTCTCCAAGTGTTATGGAACATGACCTGATGAAAGATTTTGCCATTGATGGGGGCATGTTTGGTCTCCTTGCGTCTTTTTATTATTTTGGATATTGTGCCTTTCAAATTCCCTTAGGCTTGATGGCAGATTATTTTGGTCCACGAAAATTATTGACCTTTGCCGCTCTTTTATGTGCATTCGCAACGATCATTTTTGCAACATCAACCAATATTTATCTTGCGGGCCTGGCACGTTTTTTCATCGGAGCTGGCTCTTCGTGCGCATTTTTGGGCAGCATGAAATTAGGTACACTGTGGTTTCCAGCAAAACGCCTTCCCTTAATTACAGGAGCAACCATCTTTTTAGGAACAATGGGCGCAAACCTTGGGGGGAAACCCTTGCGTTTACTTTCCAATAGTTATGATTGGAGGACAAGTCTTTTGATTGTAGCTGGATTTGGCGTCCTTATTGGTGCAACCATTTGGTTCGTATCCCGCGATGAATCATCTAACAATAAAACAAAAAGCAGTGACACAAAAAATGGGCCCCCTGTTTTTGAAGGATTAAAGATGATATTTGCAACGCCGCAAGTTTGGCTTGGATCTCTTTACGGATTTATGCTTTACGCACCTCTTTCAGTGTTTGCTGATCTTTGGGGGACTGGATTTATAGAAAAAACCTATAAAATTCCAACAGCACAGGCTTCTGAATATGTCAATTATATTTATATTGGCCTTGCAATTGGGGCCCTTTTATATGCGTGGATGGTGGAAAAATTCATGAAAATCACCACCGGCCTTACAATCTCTACCCTTGGTGTGGGAATTCCTTTTATCGTTTTACTCCTTGTCCCAGACCTTCCCTTGAACGTGATGCTGATGCTGTTATTTACGGTTGGCGTTATGATTGGAGGCCAGTTTTTATCTTTCTCATTCACATGCTCCCATATGCCCGTACATTTTAGCGGAGTGACCATTGGGATTACAAATATGGTCACCATGCTCAGTGGCCTCGTGTTTCAGCCGATTATCGGTATGATACTGGACAATTTATGGAAAGGAGAAATGAAAGATGGCGTTCGTGTATTTGAAGCATCCGATTATAGATCCGCTTTATTGGTTGTCCCGATATGTGTTATTATTGCATTTATTATCTCTTTATTTCTTAAAGAAAAATCATCGCAATATATAAATAAAAATATTTAACAATTGTAAAGGAGGCTAAACTTATGACAATATCTAAATTCAATCCTTGGTTGATTTGGTTCCCTGCGGGAATATTTTACTTTTATCAATATTTACTACGCGTCTCACCCAGTGTGATGAAAGATGACTTGATGCATGATTTCGGAATGAATGGTGCTGCTTTTGGTCTATTGGCATCTTTTTACTATTACGGATATAGTCTGTTACAAATTCCGCTTGGATCAATGGCGGATTATTTTGGTCCGCGTAAATTGTTGGCAGCTGCGACTTTAGTATGCGTCATTGGAACCGCAATGTTTGCCCAAGCAACAGATCTTCATGTTGCTCAGTTAGGACGATTCCTTATAGGCCTTGGTTCTTCTTGTGCTTTTTTGGGATGTTTAAAATTTGGAACGTTGTGGTTCCCCATGAGTAAACTTCCCTTAATTACATCTGCCACTATTTTTATAGGAACATTGGGCGCAAATTTTGGTGGAGCCCCTTTGAAGTTTTTAATTAATTATTATGACTGGCGTACAGCTCTTTTAATCGTTGCAGGTCTTGGTATTCTCGTGGCTGTTGCAATTTGGTTTATCAGCAAAGATAAGGAACCTGATCATACTGAAGAACAAGGGACTCTTTTTGAAGGTTTAAAATGGGCAATTACCTCACCTCAAATTTTGCTCGGGGGGCTGTATGGATTTTTCATTTACACGCCGCTTTCAGTTTTTGCAGATCTTTGGGGGGCTGGTTTTTTGGAAAAAGTCTATTCAATTCCCACAGCTCAAGCTGCCGGATATGTGAACTTGATTTACATTGGATTTGGCCTTGGATGTATGGTTTATGCCCTTGCACTTGTAAAATGGATGTCTATTCCAACGGCTTTAAAAATCACAGCAATTACCATTGAAATTCCTTTTTCAATTTTGTTGCTCGTTCCAGGATTGCCTCTTTATGTTATGGGGTTGATCTTGTTTACGCTAGGTGTGATGATTTCAGGAAGATCTTTGATGTTTGCTTTTGTCTGCTCTCATATCCCGGCTAAATTTAGTGGAGCCACTGTGGGGTTGATAAATACATTTATCATGCTTAGTGGTGTTGTGTTTCAACCCGTTGCAGGAAGAATTTTAGATTATGTATCTGGTGGAAAAATTGTAGGTGGCGTCCATGTATTTGAAGCAGGAGATTATCGCAAAGCACTCATTATTGTGCCGATATGTCTTGCCGCAGCTTTCTTAGTATCGCTCTTTTTTAAAGAAAGCAAAATACAGCATAATGCATAAATCTATCACGCCGTGGCTCATTTGGTTTCCCGCAGCTTTATTTTACTGTTATCAGTTTATTCTGCGGGTTTCTCCAAGTGTCATGGAACATGAGCTCAGACGAGATTTTTCAATTGATGGGGGAACGTTTGGGTTACTTGCATCTTTTTACTATATCGGATATTGCGCGCTACAGATCCCCGTGGGATTACTCTGCGATTATTTTGGACCACGAAAATTATTAACCTTTGCAGCCTTACTTTGCGCAGTATCCACTGTATTTTTTGCAATATCGACTGATTTTTATGTTGCTGGTTTTTGGAGACTTTTGATCGGTGTAGGATCTTCATGTGCATTTCTAGGGTGCATGAAACTGGGGACTTTATGGTTTCCCATGAATCGTTTACCTCTGATTACAAGCGCAACCATGATTTTAGGAACATTGGGCGCAAATTTTGGTGGAGCTCCTTTGCGTATCCTCATCAATAGCTACAGTTGGCGTGAAAGTCTTTTGATTGTTGCAGGATTTGGAATTATCATTGGAATTACGATTTGGTTTGTAAGCCGTGATAGAAGATCGAAGGATAATCAAGAACAAACTTCTGTTTTTTCCGGATTGAAATTAGCTTTCACAACGCCTCAAGTCTTGCTAGGTTCTCTTTATGGTTTTTTATGTTATACGCCTCTTTCGATTTTTGCAGATCTTTGGGGAGCTGGATTTTTGCAACAAATTTATCAAATTCCAAGAGCAGAAGCTGCTTTTTATGTAAACGTTATTTATATAGGCCTTGGCATAGGCGGACTTTTTTATGCTTGGATTGTGAGCAACTTTATAACAATAAAAACAAGTTTAAGATTTACAACAATTGCTGTGGGAATTCCTTTTACGCTTCTACTCCTTATCCCAGACATGCCTTTAAGTGTGATGGGAATTCTTTTATTTATCGTTGGAATCTTGATCGCGGGTGAATCATTGGTGTTTACTTTTGTATGCTCACATATGCCCGTTCATTTTAGTGGTGTCACAATTGGGCTAACCAATATGTTTTCTATGCTCAGCGGCGTTATTCTTCAGCCTGTGATTGGTCAAATTCTTGATTCTTTATCAAGCGGCGAAGTCATTGAAGGAGTAAAAATGTTTGCTCCAGGTGACTATCGCATCGCACTATTTACAATTCCTCTATGCATAATAGGCGCATTTTTTATCTCACTTTTTTTTAAAGAACCTAAAGTTGCTTTAAGTACTTCCATACAGAGATAGATTTCAACCTTGCTCTTTTCCCGAAAATTAGATATGAATGTTTAAATAGATTTTTAAATGTGCAAAGAAAGATTTGATTATTATGACGGATTTAAAAGCGACTTTATTTTTACCACAAACATCTTTTCCTATGCGTGGGAATTTACCTGTCAGGGAGCCTGAGCTGTGTGCAAAATGGGAAGCCATGGGGCTTTATCAAAAATTGCGCGCAAAATTAAAAGGCAGAGAAAAATTTATTCTCCACGATGGCCCTCCTTATGCAAATGGTAATATTCATATTGGACATGCGTTTAACAAGATTTTAAAAGACGTCATTTGCAGATTTAAACAAATGTCAGGATACGACGCCCCTTTTGTACCTGGATGGGATTGTCATGGACTTCCTATTGAATGGAAAGTGGAAGAGCAATACCGGGCCAACGGAAAAACAAAAGAATCCATTGATTTGATTGAATTTAGACAGGCATGCGCCGATTTTGCGGCCTCTTGGATTGATATTCAAATTTCAGAATTTAAACGTCTTGGAATTTTGGCGGATTTTGAAAATAAATATATGACCATGAAGCCAGAATCTGAAGCTGTGATTGTTTCAGAGATTGGAAAATTTTTACTTGAAGGCTATCTTTACCGCGCAGCGCGTCCTGTGATGTGGTCTGTTGTAGAAGAAACCGCCCTGGCTGAAGCTGAAGTTGAATATATGGACAAAACATCGTCTTCTGTTTATGTTGCATTCCCCATGCTAGACGATGCATTTAAAGATGTTTCTGCTGTCATTTGGACAACAACACCATGGACACTTCCTGCCAACAGGGCTATTTCATATGGCCCTGAAATTGATTATGTCATCATCGATATCGATGGACGTCTATTCTTAATTGCAGAAAGTTTAAAAGAGGCTCTTTCCAAAGACTATAAAATTATTCGCTCAGTTTCTTCTCATGAATTAGAAGGAAAAATATGTGCTCATCCTCTGCGGAGTAAAGGTTATGATTTTGATGTGCCTTTGATTGCGGGCGACCATGTCACAACCGATGCGGGAACGGGGCTAGTTCACACGGCCCCCAGTCACGGATTAGAAGACTTTGAAGTGGGAAAGAAATATAATCTAGAAGTCCCTGAACTTGTGCTGGGGAATGGAACGTACGCTGCCACAGTTCCTTTATTTGCAGGAAAACATATCTTTAAAATCAATCCTGAAGTTTTGGATGCTTTACGCGGGGAAAATGCACTCTTACGCGAAGAAACAATCGTCCACAGTTATCCTCATTCTTGGAGATCAAAAGCACCTCTTATTTATAGAGCAACGCCTCAGTGGTTTATTTCCATGCAGCACAAAAACTTTAAAAAACGCGCATTAGAGGCGATTAAGAATGTGGAATGGTTCCCACAAAGCAGTATTAATCGCATATACTCTATGGTCGAAAATCGTCCCGATTGGTGTATTTCGCGTCAAAGATATTGGGGAGTTCCAATCACGGTTTTTGTTAATAAATTGACCAATGAACCGCTGCGTGATCCAGAAGTTATGGAAAGAGTCGTTGAAGCGGTTAAAGCAGAAGGAATTCAAACTTGGTTTCAAAGCTCTCCTTCACGCTTTTTGGGAGATCAATATAACGCGGATGATTATGAACAAGTGTTTGATGTCATCGACGTTTGGTTCGAAAGCGGAACTACGCATGCATTTTGCCTTGAAAAACATCCAGATCTTCATTATCCAGCCTCTTTGTATTTAGAAGGGTCCGATCAACATCGGGGATGGTTCCAGTCGTCTCTTTTAGAAGCATTGGTTTCCCATGAAGAAGCGCCTTATGAGCGCGTGATGACGCATGGATTCGTCATGGATGAAAAAGGGCGTAAAATGTCTAAATCCTTAGGAAATGTCGTTGCCCCTCAAACCGTTGCGGATAAGCAAGGCGTTGATATTTTAAGACTTTGGACGATTGGCTCTGATTTTAGAGATGACTTGCGCATTGGTCCTGAAATTTTGAAACACTCTGAGGATCTGTACCGGCGTTTGCGTAATACATTGCGTTATATGCTGGGCGCAATTGATGGATACACGCAAGCCGAGCATATTGAAGTTGAAAAGATGCCCGAGCTTGAACAATGGGTTCATCATCGTTTGTTTGAACTTTCAAAACTTGCCCAAGAAACCCACGAAAATCTTGATTTACAGAATTTTTATACGCAAATTCATTATTTTTGCTCTAACGATCTATCTGCATTTTACTTTGATATTCGAAAAGATTCTCTCTACTGTGATGTTCCAAACTCAGATAAAAGAAAAGCGGTGCGTACAACGATCTATACGCTTTATCAGTACCTTGTAAGATGGCTGGCGCCTGTGATTTGTTTTACGGCCGAAGAAGCGTATTTAAGTCATGAATCAGGCGAAAGTGTCCATTTGGAAGACTTTAAAGTCGCACCCCAGAGCTGGAATAATGAAGGGTTAAAAGCAAAGTGGCTGATCTTGCGAGATATCCGCCGGGAGGTGACGTCAAAAATTGAAATTGAACGCACAAATAAAACATTAGGATCAAGTCTTCAAGCCCATGTAAATCTGGAGATTCCTGAAGCGTTAAAAGAAAATTTTAGCCAAAACGTTGATTTTGCTGAGGTTTGCATTGTTTCATCTATGAAAATATATTTTTCCAAAAATGAAACAAACGTTATAATTTCATTGGCCTCTGGAGAAAAATGCTCAAGATGCTGGAAAATTGTTGAGGACATCAATACACAAGGAATTTGCGGACGATGCGAAAACGCAGTCTTGAGTTATTAATTCTCATATTTCTAATCATTGGTTTTGATCAGTGGACAAAACATCTCGCTTTAAATTATTTGGGAGAGCGGGATGTTTTTGAAGTTTTTCCGTTTTTGAATTTTGTTTTAAGGTGGAACACTGGCGTTAGTTTTAGTTTTCTATCGGATTATCCAGGAATGCTATTATGGTTAAATACAATAATCGCTTCTGGCCTTATTGTTTGGCTTTTTCGCACAAAATCTTTCCCTATTACATTCATCGTTGCGGGTGCCATCGGGAATATTTTAGATCGCATTTTTTATGGAGCGGTTATTGATTTTATAGATTTTCATATCTATTCCTGGCACTTTGCTGTATTTAATATAGCAGATTCATTCATCAGCATTGGTGTCGTTTTATTGTTTATCATTACTTATTTAAAGGAGAAAAAAATATTATGAAGTATTTAATTTTAGGTTTAGCTTTAGCCTTTAGTGGTTGTTCAGAAAGTGCAAAAGCACCTATCGATCAAAAAAATGCCCCGCCAACACCGGAAAATTTAAAGTTTCCTCCTGATTTTTATGCTCGCCCAGCAAAAGGTGAGAAGCCTATAAAAGAGTTACCTAAAGTATGAGGATTTACATCGCTTTATTTTTATTACTTTTTGCTGACATTGTTTTTGCAAAAGATGAGGTCTATGAAACAAAATTAGAAAATGGCTTGCAAATCATTGTTGTTCGCAACCCCAAAGGTCCTGTTGTCTATCATAGTTTGTGGTATAATGTGGGGTCAGCTGATTCGCCTTCTGGAGCTTCAGGTTTGGCTCATTTTCTTGAGCATCTGATGTTTAAGGGGACAACAAAATTCCCGCAACAAAGCTTTTCTCAAACAATTAATCGCATTGGCGGTACACAAAATGCTCAGACCTCACAAGATGCCACGATTTATTGGCAAATCGTCGATAAACAGCATCTCCCACTTGTCATGGAGATGGAAGCTGACCGTATGGTAAATCTTGTCTTTGATGAAAAAGTGGTTGAAAAGGAAATCGATGTTGTGCTCAATGAGCGCCGCATGAATATTGATGGATCGAGCACGGGGAAAATCAGTCAAGCCTTAAACGCCGCGATGTTTTGGAATGATCCTTATGGAAAACCTGTGATTGGCTATGAAAGCGAAATCAAAGAATACACAGGCCAAAAAGCAAAAGATTTTTATGAAAAATGGTATACCCCCTCAAATGCAATTTTAATTGTTGCAGGAGACGTCACGTTAGATGAAGTAAAAAATTTAGCCCAAAAATATTATGGTGTTCTTCCTAAAAAAGACGCCCCCCTTCGAAATCGCCTTCAAGAACCAACGCACCACGACATTACTTCAAAAATTATCTTACGCGATGAAAATACGCGGGGTGTATTTGTGGAATGGGACTATTTTGTTCCAAATTTTCTTTCTGCTAAAAATAATCCAGAAAAAATGAAAAGTCTTGTGGCTCTTAATTTGCTTCAAATCATTTTAACCGATCCAACCTATGGCTGCTTGAATGAGCTTCTGATTCATCAACAAAAATTAGCCTATGCCACAGGAAGCTCCTATCAAGGTCTTGGAGTTTCTTCTGGCAAGTTCGCTATTTATTTTTCACCAGAGCTCATCTTAGATGTTGAAAAAATAGAAGGGATCATTCAAGGCATTCTTTATGATTTAGCACTCAATGGCCCCAAAGAAGATCAGATTATAAAAGCAAAAGAACGTTATAGGCTTTCTGTGGAATATCAAAAACGCAATCTTACAGGACTTGCCGATACGCTTGGAGATATCGCGCTGCTTGGATTTAACTATAATGATTATCGTTTATATGATGAAATATTAGATAATTTAAATACAAAAGATATTAAAGAGGCTGTCTCTGCTCATCTTACCAAAAACCCCGCTGTACAACTTTATTCTTATCCGGATCGCACAAAATGAAATTTTTTATCACACTTTTTATCCTTTGTTCTTCTTTTATTCCAGCATTTGGTTTTATAGATGGAAAAAAGATTTATTTTGGAAACAAAATTCAAGTCGCCTATGCCAAAGATACAAGTTCCAGGATTGTAAGCGTCAATATGCTTTTTAAAGGTGTGGGCGCCAGAATTGACCCCATCGATCAAGAAGGTCTTGGATGGGTGGCGATGCAAGCCATGATTGAAGGCGGGGCTGGGGGATTGGATAAACAAGCTTTTGATAAAGAACTCTCTAAGCTTGGTATTTTAGGAGGGATCCAAGTTTCTATTGGCATAGACAATATTTTCTTGAATTTTGAGTGCCCTAAAGAAAATTTAAATAAAGCCTTTGAATTCGTGAAGGTGATGATCACGAATCCGACATTATCCATCAAAGATATTGAACGCGTCAAAAGGATTCTTCCTCCAGGCGCAAACTTCAGCAATGCCGATGAAACGTTTGTGGCCGGAAAGATTTTACGCAAAAAAGTTTACGGAAATCACCCCTACGGCAGATTGGTCGCCACATTTGAAGGCATGCAATCGATCAATAAAGAGGATATTTTAGCGGCTTTAAAAAACAGATTGGTTCAAGAAAAGCTGCTCTTGGTGTTGGTTGGAGATATCAATGAGTCCGATATCCCCGCATTTCTAGAAGGAACAATCACAAATCTTCCGCGCAAAAGTGAACAGAGCTTTGCGGTGCCTGAAAAGTCAATCGCTGAGTTTGATGGGGCCATCAGCTTTATCCCCAAAGACACTCCCCAATCAGGCATCGCATTCGCCCAAAAAGGCCTGCGAGAGATCGATAAAGATTTTTGGAGCCTATCTATTTTAAACAAAATCATAGGAGATCAAGGGTTCAGGCTCTGGAACGAGCTGCGTGAAAAGCAAGGACTGGTCTATAGCATTGGGACTTCTTTGATGATACAAGAGTTTGATGCCCTATTGGCAGGTGGATTTTCCTGCGCCCCTGAAAAAGTTGCAGACAGCATCACAGAAGTACAAAAAATTTGGTCACAAATCCAGGAAAATGGAATCACCGAAACTGAATTTCAAGATGCAAAAACGTCCATCATGGGTTCTTATTCAAGGTATTTTACCTCATCCGCCTCAATTGCAGATCTAATGACGAATTGTTTGAGTGATGGTTTTGATATTGATTACATTCTAAAACACAATGAGATTATCGGAAAAATCACGGTTCAAGATGTTAACCTTATTGCCAAAAAATATTTAACTCCTGAAAAATTAAGTTTTGTCGTGGTCGGAAGACCTGAAGAAACGCTCTCAAAGTTCTTAAAAGAACGTCAAAGTGATATAAAAACCACACCTGTGGATAAAAATTAAATTAAGTTCATTTTTTCGCTTGCACTTTTTTAAACCCTTGTGCTAGTACACAAGGAGAAGATTGAAAACTTCACTGTGCTATAAAACTGACCAGGAACCAATAACGGCAGACAAAAATTCAGAATCTATAGTTGAAAAAAATATTTTTTTCTCCTTGAGGTCTTGTGTACATTTCCGTCATTAATGTCTTTAAAGTCTTGAATCGTTTTAAGCACATAAATTAAATTATTTAAATTTGGAGATATAAACTCAAGTGTTTTTTAAAACAGGTCTATTTTGTTATCTTATATCGGGCTCTTATGGTGTAAAGCAAGACACTGTGCATACCCCGCAGGCTCATCAGGAATCCTCACATAGACAATGGTCTAAATTTTGGGAAAAAAATAGAATTAATCATCTTTCTTACGAAGACTTATGTGGCTTCTGGGATAAAGACTTGCGTGCAAAGATGATATCTGAAGGTTTCAACGAAGACAAAATTCTTAAGAAAAATTATATTTCAATGGAAAAATGGTATAAATTGATACACGGAAAAAAAGACCACGGTTTTTGCCCGTCTCCAATAAAAACTCTTCTTTCATCCACTTCAGAGGATTCTTCTGCAGGAAACAATAATCAAAGTTGTATTTCAGCAAAAGATTGGTATGAATTGATGCACGGAAAAAAAGACCATGATTTTTGCCCGTCTCCAATTTTTAATCCTATAAACGCATCAGGGGATTTTCTTGCTGGAAACAATAAGCAAAAAGACACTTTTTTTAATCAATATTTTTATTACTGTATTGCTGCCGCAGGAATCACAACAACGGTAATCGCAGCAGCAACAACAACGTACATTTACAGAAAGGAACCAAATCAAATGGACACAAAAATAATTCTCCCAATACTTCTTCTATCATCCTTCTTATACGCGACCACAGCAAATGGAACGGAGGGACGTTTTAACTGCTGTTTTCCATTTTGGTCAAAAAACACAGATTCTGATGTAATTAATTTTCAAGGTCCTCTTCTCACGGAGCAAGAAAATCAGGGGAATGAGCTCACAACAACCACAGGCAGCCCTCTTCATGGTCTGCAAACGAAGCAAGAAGATCAAAGGAATGACAACGGAGCGGTCATAGAAACAACTGATTCTGTTGCTGTGATAGATACGGACACAGCAAGCGAACATGATAGTGAACAATTGCGGACAGAAAATTTGAGCAATGGAGATATTACTCAAGAGACTATCGATTCTGTGTTAAGTGGAGATTTTATCTGTATTGATACTTTACCTATAAATATAAAATATAACCTTAACCTTGTACGTCAGTTGATGTCAGTAAATGCTTTTGATGGAGATTTATCTATAGGCGTAAACTTTGAAGATGGTCGTCCTAATTTATTTCTTTTAAAAAAAGCAGCTGGCATCATAACTGGAGCTTCATCTGCTCTTTTTTCCTTAGGTTTGGATAATGGAAAGATCTCGATAGTAGATAAATCGGAGCAGCATGATGAATGCTCAGCACAAGAGTCTTTTAAGTTTCTCGAATGCCTTTCTTCATTGTATACAAAAAATTTATTTGCAGATTCTCCTTCTGAGGATGGTGACGCAGGCTCAAAAGGAGGATCTGTTACAAGAACCTCAGTTGTATCTACATCTGCTGTGTCTCAAAATGAAACAGGACTCATTTTATATAATGAGGATACATACGGTCCAGTCTTATCTTTTTTGATAGATCAATTGAAAGAATCTAGTGAAGAAAAAATAGTTCAAGGAATAAAAAAGTTCCAAAGTTATAATGAATTTCTTACTTCATATGTATTCAATCGTACGAACGCTGAAGATGTTGAAAATAAAATTGTAGAAATTATTAAAGATGAAACCGCAAGAAACCTTCTACTTGAAAGAACAGCAGAAATTCTAGAAGACCCCATTTCAAGTACGCTTTTTTTCGCAATTCTTGCTCCGAATACTCTACAAGATGAAGCGTTCAATTTACTTCTAGGAGTACATGGGTTTGCTATCGATTTTTCGAAGCCCCAACAAAAAATTAAATATGTGTGTAATAATTCAAAAAAAGATCTTGCTACATCTTTAAATAATGCTGAGTTATTGGTGCGATTGAGATTAAGAATTAATGATACAAACTATATAATCTCTCCAAAAATAGTTAACTCTGTATTCGGTTCATTCAAAGTTAAGAAGCATTAAATACAAAAGAGGTTAACCTGAGGCAACTTAAAAAAATGTTTTATCAGACTTTTGTTGATAGCTTTTTTAGTTGCTTCTCATTACACACAAAAAAGTGTCTGCACATAAAGATATATCGCGTAGACTAAATGGGCTATTCTTAAAATAAAGGAAAATATAAAAAAAATGAATAAACATAATTATAAAAATCTTAGTATTCTTGCAACAACCGCTCTCACAATTGGTGTTCCTTTCAGTCAGGCTCATGGTATGGTTGCAACTGCGAATACATCACGCAATTATCACAGAGTCGCTCCTTCATTGAAAGACCCAATGCACCTTAAAACACAAAAAGGTGCCATGAAAACTTTTACCGCATTTGAAGCTTTGAACTCAAAAATGGCTCTTCCTGGAGCTTTACTCAAAGGAACTGCAGCTGCCCACAAAACTGAAAACAATCTTATGATTCAGGCAGAAAGCAATTTTACCCATGTGGATTTTAGGCTTGCAGGGGAAAATCAGAATATTGTGACAGAGCATAATGCGCGCATTGAAATTATTCAGCCCTCTTCAGGAACGTTTGTTGCAAATTTTGGAAATTTTAATGACTCAGAAATTGCAATTCATAAGGGGACATTAGAAGCGCGTCAAGGCCACTTAGTTCTGGCTAACCCTGCAGGATTTATTTTTGAAGATGGTTCTAAAGTGGATGTGGCACGCCTTACAACCCTTGTGGGCGGTAAAATTTCTGTAGATGATCGAAATGTCATTCATATGAAGGAAGTAACCCACGCGGATGCTGTTTTCGTAAATAATGGCGACATTAATATCTCCGATGCAGGTCTTTCGTCCTTTGTGGCGCCCAATGTCGTTCATTTGGGAAAAATTATTGCAACCAAGGGCGATGTTCAAATGAGGCCAGGGATTGTTGCTGTAGACCTTTATGGAGATGGCAGTATTCACATTGAAGCCCGGGAAGTTGACCTTAAAAAAGCAGAAGAACTTGCCCGTGAAACGTTTGGAGAAAAAGGAATTTATCTGCTTTCAAGCAAAGAAGCGTTAGATGTAATCCGAAAGGTTGTCAAAACCGGGGATAATAATACAACGCATGCCAGACTTGAAGGTGGTGATATTATCATCGGCCATGGCGCGGTGACGAAGATCCATAAAACCGATATCGTTGCTAGAAAAAATTTAGATCTTCCTTCGTATCCCGCTCAACAAGAAGGTGGACGTATCAAAATCGAAGGGAAATTTATCGAAATCGATGCCAGCTCTACTCTTAATGCCAATGGAGAGAATTTTGGGGGCCGTATTTTGATTGGTGGAGATCTGCAAGGAAACCTTGGCTCTATGAAAAAAGAAGAGGCAGGAAATCTTTATCCCCACACAGATTTTACAATTCCCTCCCAAAATAATGCCCATGACGTCATAATAAAAGATGGTGCTAAAATCACAGCGACCGGTGATAAACAAGGTGGACAAGTTGTTGTGTGGTCCGGACAAAAAACATCAGATGGCAGCCACACATATCTGGATGCGGCTGTTAATTTAACTTCTGCAAATGGCATTGGTGGAGATTTTGAATTTTCGTCTAAAGGAGATCTTACCATTCCTTTCAAACAAAAAGAACTCTCTGAGCAAGAAAAAAAAGAAAAACTTTTCATCAACAAAAAAACTAAAAACGATTCTCATCATGGTTGGAGGCTATTCGATCCTGCTCACATCATTTTTGCAAATAGTATTGATCGTGCAACAGAAGAAAGTACAAAAAAGATTTATAGTGA
>CAIYWZ010000101.1 GCA_903930075.1 uncultured Alphaproteobacteria bacterium
CTTTGCCACAAAAGGCCATGCCAATCATGAGAATACGCGTATTTTGTGGGAAGGCGTAGGTGTATTTTTTATCTTCGATTTGAATCAAAGCCTCCCTTGCGTCCTCTTCTAGTGTTTTTTCATTTGTAGAGGCTTTAAATTCCAAAATAATGCCAATGTTCTTGTCAGATTTGGGGATCATCACCATATCCGCCCGACCTTTGCCGGCTTCGGGGTTGGATTTAATGTTATATAAATGCTGTAAGCTCGCCAAAATCCCCAGCATAAATGCGTGGAACACCTTTTCGGGGATATGTTTCCCTAAGTCAAAAAAACTCACGGTGCCTTGAATATATCCGCGTATCAGGTCTGCAAACTTTTCTACATTACCTTTAACAAGGTAATCTGCAAACTCCTGGTATCCCGTGCTGCCCCTTGGGCCTTTTTCGAAGCGGCGTTTGATGACAAGGGCGTAAATACTCAAGACTTCCTGATTGGGAACAGCGATTTGCGCCGTGATTGATCCAAACGCATTGCGTTCGTGGGAGAGAATATTGAGATATCCTGCATGAAAAAGAAGTGTCCAAATGGCATCCTCATTTTGCTCTATCCCTTGAAATGTGAGGTTTTCATCAATGGTTTGTGTCTGCGGAATGCCTTGGAGGAGATTATCAAATTTTTCCTGAACCGTTACGGGGCCGTTTTCAATCAGGGAAAAAACAAGGGCATTGCTGGAGGTATTCATCCAATAGGGCTTAAGTTTGTATTTATTGCTCAAGCAATTGATGATAGACCAGGGGTTATAGATTTGCATCCCATCGATTGTATAGCCATTATACCACTGTTTAATGGGTTCAATATCCAGACCATCTGGCAGTAAAGATTCTACTTCCTCTTCCGTAAATCCAAAAAACTGCGCGTAACCTTCGTCCAGCATCGTATAGACTCTGATATTATTCAGGCCGGAAAACATACTTTCCTGGGAAACTCTGGTGATTCCAGTTAGAACAGCTTTGCCAAGATCTTTATTGTCCTTCAGGGCCGAGCCCAAAAGAGTGCGCATGAAAGAGATCATCTTATCATAATAGTTATTCATATAGGCTTCTTGGATCGGCGTGTCGTATTCATCTAAAAGCAGAATCGGCGGGACTTTATATTTTCTATGCATAAATTCGATCAGCTTTTTTAAGGCGCTCCCAAGTTCACTCAAATCATCTACTTTTTTGCCGCGAATTTTTTCAAAATTTTCCCGTTCATATTCATCCAAAAGATCTCCCTCGAGAAGATCACGGTTCTTGCCATAAGCTTCCGCAAAAATGCCTTTGATATCGCTGTAAGCTGTCTCAAAATCATCGTATTTCACGTCTTTAAAGGTTAAGAAAAGAAGTGGGTATGTGCTTTGATGTTTTGCACAAAATGCTTCGTGGTCTTTGATCTTGAAGCCTTCAAAAATATCTTCCTCACCTATCCCTAAAAAATACGACAGCATGGACATATTGAGCGTCTTCCCAAACCGCCTGGGGCGTGTGAAAAGAATCACCTTGGCGTGATTTTCCATGACCTCTTTGATAAACAACGTCTTATCCACATAGATTGATTCCTTTTGAATAAGTTCCTTAAAATCACTGGTGCCGATGGGGAAATTGTTGTGGTTCGTCATGATATTTTTCCTTGAATTTATTTATATCAAGGATTATGCCACACCAATCGCTTGTTTTCAATCAAAAAGTCAAATATGTTTTGATCATCGCATGAAATCGACCAAAGAGAGTTTTTGTTGTGAGGTCATGGCCATATATAAAGCCGTCAGCTGGGTTTGATAACGGGCCAGGTTCGTGAGTGCTTCGGGGAGGTCGACGTCTTCGATTTCTGTTAAAGATTGTTCTACAAGGACTTTGTCGTCTTTTAATCTTGAATTGACATCGATTACATATTTTTGGTTATTTCCGATGCGCTGGAGAATATCTGCAAGTCCTGCAACTGCCTCTTCAGCAAGATCCATTACGTTGTTGATGGCATCTTGACTGCTTGTTATATTGGTCTGCGCTGCGGTCGCAAGGGCATTAATCAAATTTGAAATCCCAGGGTCATCGGCCCCAATACCGTAGGCAAAGGTCAGGTTTGGAGCGATTTGTGCTGTTAAGGTATTGTAATCTCCTTGATAATAAGTGGAAATTTGATTGATATCCACGGGGGGGACATTAAGCGTCCCTGAAAAAAGATATTGCCCGTTTTCATCGGTTTTGTTTAAAAGAGTTTGGACAAAGGGTAAGTTATCTTTTGCAAAATCAGAAATCATATTCGGAGACGGATTTTCCCCGCTTCGCAGCAAGCTTAAATTGTTTCGAAATAAATTGGTGATTTTTTGTAATCCCCTGATGGATGCCTCCATTAAGTCTTGATGCTTAATCACGCGGTGATTATCTTGGATTTGTTGGGTCATGCTCTCTTTTTGATTATGAAGAAAAGCAAGCGGTTTTATATCTTGTCCGTATCCACTATAATTTTGAGCTCTTTTTCCTGTGCTTGCCTGGGTTTGAGCCTCATTAATTTTGTTTGAAGTCAGGCTCATATGCGAAGTCATTTGTTGATAAAGGGCATTTGTTCCAATTTGATTTACCATTTATATCACCTTAAAATATCCAGAGTTATTCCTAAAAGATCATCGATTGTTTTCATCATCTTTGCACTTGCTTTATAGGTTTGTTGAAAAAGAATGAGATTGGAAAGTTCTTGTTCCTCATTCACGCCGTTTAAAGAATTCAATCTTTCTTGGAGATTTTCCGCAACAGATTGGTTGAATTTAAATTCTCTTGATGATTCATTGGCGTCTGTTGAGATCAGAGTGATGATCGTTGATGTATAATCCATGAAAGAGCCCTGATAGCTTCTTAAATTTCCAGCGGCTTGGAAGGTTGTGCTATTTTGAGTCAATGTGTTTAAAAGGGAAAGGGCGATATCATTTTTCGATTTTGAGATTCCAATTTGATTGACCGGCTC
>CAIYWZ010000102.1 GCA_903930075.1 uncultured Alphaproteobacteria bacterium
CCAATCCCTTCAAAATGACCTTTATTTAAAAAGTTCAAAACCCTTTCCTATTGGGGATTTTAGAGCAAAAACACGTCAAGGATAAAATGAAATATAATTCAACTTTGGGTTGTATTTTTATTTTGGTGAATAGTTACCAAATTTTTACGTTCGATGATGGGGAAACAATACCACTCACATTTCTTTCTTTGACCTCGAGTGTGGGGCCTACTCAAGTTTTGGAACATATATTGTCTAAAAAACCTCAACTAAACTCTCCAAGAGAGGGTGGATTGCCTCTAACTAGATCTATAGCAACCGGATATAAAGATGGATTTGATGTATTGCTTCCTCATTTTCGTTCTGTAAATATTCCAGATTGTTATAGGCGAACACCTGCTTTTATTGCGGTAGAATATAATCAAGAGTCAATGTTGAAAGAATTGATAGAGCGTGGAGCTGATCTGGAGATTGATAATATTTACGGGGACTTTCCTTTAGATATTGCCATGCGGAATAAAAAAAATCAGCTTATAGACATGTTGATCAGAGCGGGAGCAAACACAGAAAAATGGTCTTCTAATAAGTATGTTTTGCAAATGTTATCAATAATCGAACAGGAAAAATCACGTTCATCTAAACTTTGAAAAAAAACTTGCATTTTTGGGAAAAGTCTATATATTGGTGATCAATTGTGCGTCCTTAGCTCAGCTGGATAGAGCATCGGCCTTCTAAGCCGAGGGTCGCTGGTTCGAATCCAGCAGGGCGCACCATATTCTCCCTCCCTTTAATCAATGTTCAAGAAAGTTTGTGTCCATTGCCTTATCTTTTTGACTCCAAAACACACGCAGATTTAAGCAATTGTATACGGTCATTATCCATGGATGCGGTTGAGCTGGCAGGCTCTGGGCATCCTGGAATGCCCATGGGGATGGCCGACGTTGCAACGGTTTTATTCACGCATTTTCTCAAATTTTACCCCAAAGACCCTGGTTTTCCAGGCCGAGATCGTTTTGTGCTCTCTGGGGGGCATGGGTCTATGCTCCTTTATAGCCTGCTGTATTTAACGGGGTATCCAGATGTAACTTTAGGTGAACTTCGCAAATTCCGGCAGCTCGGGTCTAAAACGCCTGGGCATCCTGAATATGGGCATACCTCTGGCGTTGAGGCGACCACGGGGCCGTTGGGGCAGGGTTTAGCCAATGCCGTGGGCATGGCTCTTTCAGAGGAGATTTTGCGGGCAAGGTTTGGAGCGGATGCCGGGGACCATTATACCTATGTTTTTGCAGGGGATGGATGCTTGATGGAAGGCATTTCCGAGGAAGCGATTTCCTTTGCAGGAAATATGAAGCTGTCAAAACTGATTGTTTTTTGGGATAACAATGGCATCACCATTGATGGTCCAGCGTCCCTTGCCACGTCCACGGATCATATTGCAAGATTTAAAGCCAATGGTTGGGCAACCTTTGAGATTGATGGTCATAACCCGCATGAAATTTATGATGCAATTTCAAATGCAAAACAATCGGATCAACCTGTTTTGATTGCCTGTAAAACCACCATTGGATTTGGCTCTCCTGGAAAACAAGGCACAGAACATGTCCATGGGAATCCCTTAGGTGCCATGGAAATTGAAAAAACAAAAGCCAATTTAGGTATTGATTACCCCGCATTTGAAATCCCAGAAGATCTGCTGGCAAAATGGAGAATGTTTGGCGACAGAGGTGAAGAGGCCTATCATAGATGGCATGAAACAGCGCCCGATAGCTTTAAAACGTTTATCAAAGGAAAAAATCTTGATTTTACATCTTTAGATTTTCTTGGAAATCAATGGATGCGGGAAAAGCCAACTTTGTCAACAAGAGCTGCATCTGGAAAAATTCTAGAGGCACTTGTGCCCAATAATCCTTCTCTGATTGGAGGTTCTGCGGATTTAACGCCCTCTAATAATACCCGCAACCCTGGAATGCTCGATATCTCCCCCCTGCACCGTGATGGAAATTATATCCACTATGGTATCCGTGAACATTTCATGGCCGCTTGCATGAATGGCATGGCCCTCCATGGCGGCCTGATTCCCTACGGGGGAACGTTTTTGTGTTTTACCGATTATATGCGCCCTGGCATACGCTTAAGCGCCCTAATGGGGCTGCGCGTTATTTACATCTGCACCCACGATTCCATCGGCCTTGGGGAAGACGGCCCCACCCATCAACCCATTGAACATCTGGCGTCTTTGCGTTCCATGCCGGGCCTACGGGTATATCGCCCGGCAGATGCACTTGAAACTTTGAATGCGTGGAAAAGTGCATTAGAGTTTCAAGGGCCCAGCATTCTGGCCTTATCCCGTCAAAACCTCCCCTTTATTCACGAAACAAATCCAGGCACACCCTCTTTTTCTATTTTAAGGGAAGGCACAGATATCACCTTTCTTTCAACCGGTTCTGAGGTTCATTTATGTCTAAAAGCAGCTAATTTCTTATCCGAGAAATTCGGTGTCCAGCCACAGGTCATCTCCATTCCCTGCCTTGAACTCTTTCAAGAACAAGATGTTAAATTATTGGGAAAAAAACCAATCTTAGCCGTCGAAGCCGCCAGCCAAAGCGTCTTTTGGGCCAAACACTCCCTCGATTTTCTAGGCCTTGATACCTTTGGCACCAGCGCCCCAGCAGGCGATATCTACGCTGCCATGGGCCTTACTGTTGAAAACATAGCCGCCAGAGCCTTGCGTTTGATCGGGCGATGAGTTTAGTGTGTTACTGCTGACCACATTCCTGTATGAAAATCGCATTTATAGTGTCTAGAACTTTCGCATGTTATTTTTTCATGTAATGGTTTTGTTTTCCCTTGTTCTGTTGTCTTAAAACAAACGTGCGTTGTCTTTGGCATGTTTTTACAAGAAAGTGTAGTTGTTGTCTTGTTTTTGTTACTTTTTATAGGATCTTCCCCATTTCCATCTGTAGTCAAGAGTTCCCATTTCCCTTCAGCCGTACATTTATATGCTGATCCTTCCGCCTTTGTATTTGATTCATTAATCAACGTCGTAGAACAAGCTATAGGATCATTATTAAGGCAAAGAGTTAAGCCTTCTTTGCTAACCTCATTATTTGATAAAAGTGTGCTATTTTGTTTTGTTGCTGGATTCCAAATATTCAATGTGCATCCATTCCCCCAAACCTGATCATTCGTCATAAATCCCAACGCCAAAGCCAAAATTACTATTCTATTCATCTTTCATTTACTCCTTATTTTGTTAATTTCAGAAGTAATGATGACATAAAAGATTTAACAAATCGTAAAATAATCAAGAAATGTTTACATATATTCTGATCATACAAGCAGTTTAAATCTAAAAATTCAACTTGACTCTTTTTATCACAAAGCCTCATCATTAAAAGTGAATTTAACATTAATGGAGAATAATAATGAGATGCATATTCAAATTTTTAATATTTTTTTCAATTTATACAGGTGGAGACTTATCCGCTTCATCGATCATGGATTCTATTCCAGTTGATTCATATAATCAACGTACAGGATGGAATATTGAAGAAAAAGTAGAGCCCTCACTTATAACGCCAACAGTTATTGATTTACACAATCAAGCGATAGAAAGTCTAAATATTGTAAAAAAAATGGGTCCAGAATTCGAACAACTTACAGATGGAGAGGTGTTTGTTCTGAATTTAGCTGATAACTACATCACCGATCATGATGTTCCAACTCTGATGGGCATGATTGAATCATACAATGATTTCACAACCCATTTGCGTATTCTGAACCTTTCTAACAATCGTTTAACTTTTGAAGGCGCAAAAAATCTCATTCCTTTATTGCGATTGGAACAACTGAGATGGTTAGATATTTCGATCAATAATCTTAACGTTTCTGACTTTTATAATTTCTTGGAAGAAATAGAAACACAAGCTCGTAGAATGATTATTTTAGAAGAGCTTAGCTTATCTGAAGAAGTATTAATAGATCAGTGGGCGGAAAAGGTTGTTTTACTACCTGAAAATTATACTGTTGAAAGGTTTTTTAAGCCCGAATCACCTTTTACGAAGGCGCATAATCAATATTACAGATTAACAAAATCTGGATTAAATAAATAAAAGGTGAATATCTTGATTGATTCAAAAACAACCAAAGTTGTCCGATATCTATTTTTTGTTTTTTTAGGTAATTATTTTGGAATTCACGCTTCTGAAGTAGATTTAGAGTATGAGCCGATGGGTGCTCCACATGCACCATTAGGAGCAGTTTGGGTGCAAGATTTAGAAGAAAGTTTAAAAAACTATCATAAACGTATATTATCTGAAGAGCTCGAGAAGACAGATAAGGAGAAAGGTGTAAACATAAACTTTGCTTTGTTTGGATTAAACATCAGAACGAAAGCTGGGGAGATGATATCAGTTTTAGATCGAACCAAGAAAATATTTTCTAGCGGTGGCGAAATGTTAACAGATCCAAGCCTTGAAGAAAAAGGATTGTTGGGTATAGA